>JAEZHO010000108.1 GCA_023416545.1 Pseudomonadota bacterium | reverse complement strand
CGCCACCTCCCTGCTCGTCCTCCTCGTGCCACCGGTCGTGCTGGGCACGGGCTGGTTCCTGTTTCTGCGGCTCTCGGGCTCGGCGTCAACGTGGATCGTCTGGATCGTCGTTGCGATCAACGCGCTGATGTCGATCCCCTTCGTCATCAGGGTACTGGAACCGGCAATGGCCGAGCATCGCAGGGATACCGCCCGCCTGGCCGCGAGCCTCGGCGTGGCGGGATGGGCCCGCTTCTGGCGGATCGACCGCCCCGTGCTGACGAGGCCGGCGCTCCTGGCGCTATCGTTCGCGATGGCGCTGTCCCTCGGCGACCTGGGGGCGGTCGCGCTCTTCGCTTCCAACGATTTCGTCACCCTGCCCTGGCTGCTCTACGGCAGCCTCTCCAGTTACCGCACGCAGGATGCCGACGGTCTCGCGCTGTTGCTGGCGGCGGCATGTCTCCTGCTGACGGTGATCGGAACGTCGGGTCGGCAAATGAACGGGAGCCATCATGCCCATCGCTGAGTCTGCGCCTGAAATCCGGCTCGAGAACGTGGACCTGAATCTGGGGAGCGTTCGTCTTCATCTCGATTGCACCATCCCGGCCGGTATAATCACCGCCATTGCCGGGCCATCCGGCGCGGGCAAGTCCACGCTTCTGAACCTTGTCTCCGGATTCGAGATGCCGGACAGCGGTCGCGTCCTGTTCGACGGCAAGGATATGGCGGGCCGCCATCCCTCCGAGCGCCCGGTATCGCTGGTCTTCCAGCACAACAATCTCTTCGGTCACCTCGACGTCTTCACCAACGTTTCGCTCGGGATCAACCCGTCCCTGCGCAAGCTGAGCGGCGAGGAGCGGGAAGCCGTGGTCACCGCGCTTGATCGGGTCGGGTTGGCGGGCATGGAGCGGCGGCTCCCGCCCACGCTGTCCGGCGGCGAGCAACAACGCGTCGCATTTGCCCGCGCGCTGGTGCGCCGCAAGCCCGTTCTCCTGTTGGACGAGCCCTTCGCCGCGCTGGATCCGGGGCTGAGGCTGGAGATGGCGGAACTCCTGTCCGACTTGCATCGGGAGACCAGGAGTACCGTCATCCTCGTGACCCACGACCGGGAGGAGCTTCGCCGCCTGGCGGACCATGTCCTTTTCATGGACGGTGGACATATCCTGGTCGCTGCCCCGGTCGCGCAGTTCCTGAAGCGGCATGATCTGGCCGCCGTCCGGCAATTCCTCGCCGGCTGACCCCTGCCACAATTTAGTCGTGGCACGGTGGCATCGCAGCAACAGCATGGTCCTGCTTTGATTGCCACGGGCGTTCTGGACAGGAAGCACTATATTGGCTGAAAGAAAGTCGCTAAGCCGGAAGAAAAAGGCGGCCGGCCTTGTACAGGGTGGGGCGTCCCCTGCGGATGATGGGAAGCGGGTCTGTAGAATGACGAAGCAGAGACTGCGGACGAGCAAGCGTGGAGGGACGGCGTCCCGCCGGACCGGTACGGCCCGCGCGGCAAGGCATCTTGCCTTCCTGTTCGCCTCCGCCGCCGCGCTGTCCAGCTGCCAGTCCATCCTCGATCAGGCCTACCAGCCGAATGTCGCCCCATCCGAGAACCCGCAGATCGTCGATCAGGTTCAGAAGAACGACCCCCGTGCCCAGATGGGCGCGCGCGAACATCCTCGCATCGTCGCGAGCTATGGCGGCGAGTATCACGATGCCAAGACCGAAAGGCTGGTCGCGCGCATCGCCGGGGCGCTGACGGCCGTCGCGGAAAATCCCTCGCAGTCCTACCGCATCACCATCCTGAATTCGCCGGCGATCAACGCGTTCGCCCTGCCGGGCGGCTATCTTTACGTGACGCGCGGCCTGCTTGCGCTCGCCAACGACGCGTCGGAAGTCGCGGCCGTTCTCTCGCACGAAATGGCCCACGTGACCGCCAACCACGGGATCGAGCGCCAGAAGCGGGAGGAGGCGGAGGTCATCGCCAGCCGGGTGGTCGCCGAAGTCCTTTCCAGCGACCTCGCCGGCAAGCAGGCCCTCGCACGCGGCAAGCTGCGGCTGGCCGCCTTTTCCCGGCAGCAGGAACTGCAGGCCGACGTGATCGGCGTCCGGATGCTCGGAGAAGCCGGCTACGACCCCTATGCCGCTCCGCGCTTCCTCGATTCCATGGCCGCCTATGCGCGCTTCTCCTCGGTGGATCCGGACAGCGACCAGAGCCTCGACTTCCTCTCCAGCCATCCCAACGCACCGCAGCGCGTCGATCTCGCGCGGCGACACGCGAGGGCGCAGGGCATGGAGGGGACTGTCGGTGACCGGGGGCGTGAGTACTATCTGGCAGGCATTGACGGCCTTCTCTACGGCGACAGTCCGGAGGAAGGCTTTGTGCGCGGGCAGACATTCCTGCACGGAAGCCTTGGCATACGCTTCGAAGTCCCGGCGGATTTCCGGATCGACAACAAGGTGGATGCCGTGCTCGCGACCGGGCCCGGTGAAACGGCGATACGCTTCGATGGGGTCGATGCCGGCGACACCACCAGCCTGACCAACTATCTGACCAGCGGCTGGGTTGCCGGCCTGAAGCCGGAGACGGTCCGCATGACAAGCGTCAACGGCCTTCCGGCCGCGACCGCCCGTGCCTCGGCCGAGCGCTGGGATTTCGACGTCACCGTCATCCGGATCGACGACCAAATCTTTCGCTTCCTCACGGCGGTTCCCAAGGGAAGCGCGGCCGTGGATTCGGTTTCGACCGTGCTCAAGTCGAGCTTCCGGAAGATGACGCCCGAGGAAATAGCCTCGTTGAAGCCGCTCAGGATACGGATCGTGACGGCCGG
>JAEZHO010000087.1 GCA_023416545.1 Pseudomonadota bacterium | reverse complement strand
CATCGAACGTACCGATTTCCGCGATGCGGCCATTGTCGAGGAAGATCACCTTGTCGGCATCCCTCACCGTCGAGAGACGGTGGGCGATGATGAAGGTGGTGCGGTTTTCCCGAAGGCGGTCGATTGCCGCCTTGACCCGCGCCTCGGTCTCGACGTCGAGGGCGCTGGTCGCCTCGTCGAGGACCAGGATGGGTGCGTTCTTGAGGATGGCGCGCGCGATGGCAATTCGTTGGCGCTCGCCGCCCGAAAGGCGATTACCGCGCTCTCCGACCGAGGTGTCGTAGCCGGTGAGCCGGCTCTCGATAAAGTCCGTCGCAGCGGCTGCTTCCGCCGCCCGGGTGATCTCCTCCTCGGTGGCGCCTTCGCGGCCGAGCCGGATGTTCTCGCTGATGGAGCGGTTGAGAAGGCCGGCATCCTGGAAGACGGTGGCAATCGAGTGGCGAAGCGAGCGCCGCGTCACTGTCGAAATATCGACCCCGTCTATCAGGATCTTTCCCTCCTTCGGATCGTAGACCCGCTGCAAAAGATTGACGAGCGTGGTCTTGCCTGCTCCGGTGGGCCCGACGATCGCGACCGTTTCGCCGGCCTTGGCCAGGAACGAGACGTCGTGAATACCCTGCGCGGTGCTGGCGAAGTCGAAGGAGACGTTGCGGAACTCGACGGTGCCGCGAACATTCGTCAGTTCGGCCATGCCCGCCGGTTCCTCGCGCTCCTGGACCGAATCCTCCAGGATGAAGAATTCCTCGAGCTTTGCGCGCGCTTCGAAGATCTGGGTCGCGAACTGCCGCATCTGATCCAGGCGACCGATCAGAAGATTGGCGAAGCCGATGAAGGCGATCACGTCGCCGACCCGCAATTCTCCCTGCTGGACGAGGATGGTACCGATGATCAGGATCACCATCATCGAGACGGTGGAGGCCGTCCGGTTGAGGGCACTCGCAAGCGCCCACCAGTCGAGGACCGGATATTGTGCGGCAAGAAGGTTCTTGGTGTAGTCCTGTAGGGCCCGCGTCTCGGCCTCGATCCGGTTGTAGCTGTGAAGGACGGAGACGTTGCTGATCGAATCGCTCACATGCGAAAAGACGTTGTGGTAGTGCCCCTCGACGGAAGCCTGCCCTTCCTTGGTGCGGTTCATCACCATCTTGCCGATCATCCAGTAGCTGATGCTGAGCAGCACCAGGACGATGCTCATCCGGACATCCATCGAGAAGGCCGTCGGGATGAGGAGGAGCAGGGCCACCGCGGTGGCAAGATGGGTCCGCATGAATTCCAGCCAGAGGCCGAAGAGGGTCTCGCTTGCTCTCAGCAAGGTATGCAGGGCATTGGAAGTGCCTCGCTGGTGATGCCATGCGAGAGGCATCGACACGATGCGCCCGAAGGCCTCGCTGAGGAGGGAGGCACGGCGTCCATGCGCCAATCGGTCGGCCTCACGAGCCACGAGAACATAGGCGACAGTATTGAAGACGCCGAAACCGGCCCAGAGCATCAGGATGCCGGTGACCTCGCTTCCCGAGGAGATTGCATCGATGATCCGGCCGAACAACACCGGCTCGGCAATCGTGATTACCGCAAGCACGATGTTGGCTATTACCACCACGGCAACGCGGAAGCGATTCTCCGCTAGATATTTCAGCGCTCTTGTGTAGACTTGGAACAGCGTCACTTGCCGCTATCCTTTCCTGATATTGTCTTCATCTTCGGTTCGAAGCCGAAATTGTCGCCAAGCCTTAACTGCAGCAGCATGAAGGCCGGCTGAACAAGCGATGAAAAATTGAAAAAAGTTCTTCTTTGGTGGCCGGGGAACCGAAGGCCGTTGATCCGGTTGTCTAGTCGTCAGCACTTTGTAACAGGCGAAATCTAACGGTTGGAATTCAACCGTTGATAACTATAACCTTGTGAAGATCAACACCTGCGGGAGATTCGCAACCTTAAGCAGGTAATCGCATTGAGCTGGGGGCAGCTTTGAGTGTTCATCTGATTGTGCAACTTCTGGTCCTTGCAGGCGAAGCCAAGTCTGCAGGAGAATTGGTAGACGAGTTCGAGACCCTTCTGGGGTCGTACAAGTTCAACTTCTACGAACTGTCACTCCGCGCGAAGCCGGAAACGGGCGAGTCCGAGCATATACTTGCCGCCCGGATGCCGGAGAACTGGCGCCAGGTCTATGCCGCCAAGCGATACGGGCTCGTCGATCCCGTCGCTCGAACGCTGCTTGTCGCCCAGCGTCCCTTCCGCATGCGGGATGCCGTCTCCCTCATGCGTAACGATCCGCGTCGCGCCCGCCTCCAGCGACTGGCGCAGGATGCTGCCCGCCACGGTATGGTCGATGGTTATGTCTTCCCCATCCACGGGCGAAACGGTCTGATGGGGAGCATGTCGATCAGTGGCCAGCCGGTTGACCTTTCGCCGGTGGAGATCAGCCTTTTCGACACGGCGGCAAAGCGGATGATGTGGCGGCTTCTCGAATTGCGTGGCGCGGCATCCGAGCACGAAGTGCAGGAACCCAACAACGTCCCGCTCACCCGCCGCGAGATGGAGGTCATCTCCCATCTGACGCAGGGACTGACCTCGCCCGAGATCGCCCGGACGCTGCAGATTTCCAGCCATACCGTCGACTGGTATATCAACGGCCTGCAAGACAAGATGAAGGCGCGCAACCGCCAGCACGTGGTGGCGCTCGCCCTTCGCAAAGGCATTGTCATCTAATTTCAGATGTTCCCGGCGACGGGCAAATTGAACTTCTTCGCTTAAGCCGCTATTGCTCTCTTCGCAGTGCAGCAACGGCCGCGGTGATGGAGGAGATCTACCTTGCCCATATCCAAGATACTTGTCGCCAATCGTTCCGAGATTGCCATTCGCGTGTTTCGCGCGGCGAATGAGCTGGGCATCAAAACGGTTGCGATATGGGCCGAGGAAGACAAGCTCTCGCTCCACCGGTTCAAGGCGGACGAAAGCTACCAGGTTGGCCGCGGTCCGCATCTGGAGCGGGACCTCGGTCCGATCGAGAGCTACCTTTCCATCCCCGAAATCATCCGCGTCGCCAAGCTGTCGGGCGCCGATGCCATCCACCCCGGCTACGGGCTGCTTTCGGAAAGCCCGGAATTCGTCGAGGCCTGCAACGAGGCAGGGATCATCTTCATAGGCCCGACGGCCGATACGATGCGCAAGCTCGGCAACAAGGTAGCCGCCCGCAATCTTGCGGTATCCGTCGGAGTGCCGGTGGTGCCGGCGACGGAACCGCTTCCCGATGACCTGGCCAAAGTCGCCCGCATGGCGGCCGAGGTCGGCTATCCCGTCATGCTCAAGGCCTCGTGGGGCGGCGGCGGTCGCGGCATGCGGGTCATCCGCTCCGAGGCGGACCTCGCCAAGGAGGTGATGGAGGCGAAGCGCGAGGCAAAGGCTGCCTTCGGCAAGGACGAGGTCTATCTCGAGAAACTGGTCGAGCGGGCGCGGCACGTGGAAAGCCAGATCCTCGGCGACACGCACGGCAATGTCGTACACCTCTTCGAGCGCGACTGCTCCATCCAGCGCCGCAACCAGAAGGTCGTGGAGCGCGCACCGGCTCCCTATCTCACCGAGGCGCAGCGGCACGAACTCGCCGACTATTCGCTGAGAATCGCCCGCGCCACCAACTATGTCGGGGCCGGCACGGTCGAGTACCTGATGGATGCCGATACCGGCAAGTTCTACTTCATCGAGGTCAATCCGCGGATCCAGGTGGAGCACACGGTCACGGAAGTGGTGACCGGCATCGATATCGTGAAGGCGCAGATCCACATCCTGGAGGGTGC
>JAEZHO010000073.1 GCA_023416545.1 Pseudomonadota bacterium | reverse complement strand
CCCTCGGTCTCGACGGGCGTGTGGCTGATGATCTTCAGCATCTGCTTGTGCGACCAGACGTCGTGCTCGAGCGGCGCAATGTTGAGATCGCCGACAAGGATCGAGGAGATGCCCGGCGTGAGGTCTGCCTTCAGGCCCTTCATTTCCTCGACGAAATCCAGCTTGTGCCCGAACTTCGGGTTCACCGTCCGGTCCGGCTCGTCGCCTCCCGCAGGGACGTAGAAGTTATGCAGCCGTATGCGGCGCGAGCCGCGCTGGAAGATAGCCGAGATATGGCGGGCGTCGCCCACGCCGCAATAGTTCTGCCGATGATCCTCGACGAGCGGAACGCGCGAGGCGATCGCCACGCCGTGATAGCCCTTCTGGCCGTGGATGATGACATGCTGGTAGCCGAGGTCCTTCAGCGGCTGCAGCGGGAACTCGTGCTCCTGGCACTTGATCTCCTGCAGGCAGAGAATGTCGGGCTGGTGGCGGACGATGAACTGCTCGACGATGGGCATGCGAAGCCGCACCGAATTGATGTTCCAGGTGGTGATGGAGAATGTCATTCATAAACCTCGGGCGGGATGCCGGAGGTTTATGGGATTTCAGCCGGGCGGTGAAGCGAAAAAGCCTGATGGCGACATTCCGCCACCAGCCTAGAGCTTGCGGACCTCGTCATAGGGAATGCGGAACACCCGCTCGTCGAAGCCGACGCCGTTCTTGACGTTGTAGATCATCACCGAAGTGTCCTTGTTCTGCGCGTCGGTAATGGTCCACTGGCGCAGTTCATAGGTCTTGGAATCGAACATCATCGTAATGGTCGAATCCCCAAAGATGGTCTTGTTGCCCAGCACGATGGTGGTGAGGTCGGGTTCCTCGCGCACGCCGCGGACCATCTGGTGCGACAGGTCGATCCGTTCGGCAAGCAGCAGGCTGAGCGGCGTCTTCGAGAGAGGGTAGAGGTCCCATGTCTTCAGTTTCGTATTGCCGATGACGACGTTCTTGCCGTCGGCGATGACGCGAACGGGAGACGGATCCTCGAAATTGAAGCGCAGCTTGCCCGGGCGCTCGATGAAGAACTTGCCGCCTGTCTGCTCGCCGCGGGGGCCGAACTGGACGAATTCGCCCATCATGGTCTTCACCGACGAGAAATGGTCGGCAATCCTCTGTGCCGCAGCCGATCCGGCACCCTGCGCCGCGCCCGTCGAGGGCAGCATGGCCGAGAGGCCGAGCCCTACCAACCCGGCCGCGAAGGACCGGCGGCTGATATCGCCTGGAAGAGGGGAGCAGGCGGTCTTTTTCTTCATTTTGTGTTCTCCTTCCACCGCCTTCTGTGATCAAAAGGCGGCGGCTTGATGACAACGCGCCACCGATCCTCAGCGTTCCAGAATGTCGCTTTCGGTGGGCACCAGTATTTCTCGTTTGCCGGCATGGTTCGCGGGACCGATCAGTCCCTCCTGCTCCATTCGCTCGATCAGCGAAGCGGCGCGGTTGTAGCCGATGCCAAGTCGTCGCTGGATATAGGAAGTCGAAGCCTTTCCGTCACGCAGGACGATGGAAACCGCCTGGTCGTATGGGTCGTCGGAGTCCGACAGGTTGCCGGTCCCGGCCGGCCCCATGCCGTCCATCTCCTCGTCCTCGTCCGCCGTGACGGCCTCGAGATATTGCGGCGCCCCTTGCGTCTTCAGGTAGGCGACGATTTCCTCCACTTCGGTATCGGACACGAAGGGTCCGTGGACGCGCTGGATGCGCCCGCCGCCGGCCATGTAGAGCATGTCGCCCATGCCGAGGAGCTGCTCGGCACCCTGCTCGCCGAGAATGGTGCGGCTGTCGATCTTCGACGTCACCTGGAAGGAGATGCGGGTCGGGAAGTTGGCCTTGATGGTACCGGTGATGACGTCGACCGAGGGACGCTGCGTCGCCATGATGACGTGGATGCCGGCCGCACGCGCCATCTGCGCAAGACGCTGCACGGCACCTTCGATATCCTTGCCGGCGACCATCATAAGGTCGGCCATCTCGTCGATGATGACGACGATATAGGGGATCGGCTGGAGGTCGAATTCCTCCGTCTCGTAGATCGCCTCGCCCGTTTGGCGGTCGAAGCCGGTCTGGACGGTACGGGTGAGCACCTCGCCCTTCGCCAGCGCCTGCTCGACGCGGCTGTTGAACCCGTCGATGTTCCGCACGCCGATCTTCGACATCTTCTTGTAGCGCTCTTCCATCTCGCGGACGGTCCACTTGAGCGCGACCACGGCCTTCTTCGGATCCGTGACGACCGGCGACAGGAGATGCGGGATGCCGTCATAGACGGAAAGCTCCAGCATCTTCGGATCGATCATGATCAGGCGGCACTTTTCCGGCGTGTAGCGGTAGAGCAGCGAAAGGATCATCGTGTTGATGGCAACCGACTTACCGGAGCCGGTGGTACCCGCGACCAGGAGGTGCGGCATCTTGGCGAGATCGGCGACGACCGGCTCCCCGCCGATCGTCTTGCCGAGGGCCATGGCAAGCTTTGCCTTGCTGGCCTCGAAGTCCTTCGAACCGATCATCTCGCGCAGGTAGACGGTCTCGCGGGTGCGGTTCGGCAGTTCGATGCCGATCGCGTTGCGGCCCGGCACGACGGCGACGCGCGCGGCGATCGCGCTCATGGAACGGGCAATGTCGTCCGCAAGGCCGATCACGCGCGATGACTTGATGCCGGGTGCCGGCTCCAGTTCGTAGAGCGTGACCACCGGGCCGGGGCGGACATGGATGATCTCGCCCTTCACGCCGAAATCCTCCAGGACGCCTTCGAGCATGCGGGCGTTCTGCTCGAGTGCGTCGGCAGAGAGGGTCGCGTCGCGCGCCACGGCCTTCGGTTCGGCAAGAAGGTGGACCGAAGGCAGCTGGAAGCCTTCCGAATCGATGAAGGTTGCCTGCGCCTCACGGGCGACGCGGGCGCTGGGCTTCGGAGGGGCTGGCGGTGCGGCGACGCGGGGCTGGACGCGTCCGCCGGGAGCCGACGGGCGGCTGGACGCGGCGAAGGGAACGTCGTCGTCCGAAAGGATGCCGGCCGGCCGGACCATGGGTTCGTCATCCAGGTCGTCGTCATCGTCATGAGCCATTGGCGGCGTCACGATCGACCGGCGGGCGCCCCCATCCAGAGACGGCTCGATGCGACCGGTACCGGATGCAGGCACCTTGGCGCGCACGGGCTCGTTCAGCGTGCCGAACTCGTCGTCGTTGAAATCGTAAGGCTGGTCGAAGCTCCGGCTCGCCTGCCTGACGCCGAAGAGCCGCCGGACGCGCGCCTGTGCGATGTACCAGTAATGGGCCAGCGCGCCGAGCGCCAGGAAGCCGACGAAACCGCCCTCGTCCTCGTCATCGTCCTCATCGATCTGCGAACGCGCCCGCGCCCGTGACTGCTGAGGCGGCACATGGGCTTCCTCGTCGTCCTCGAAGGCTTCTCCGACCAGGCCCGAGGCGAAAAGCAGCAGCCAGGCGGCCGGCACCGCGAACAGGATACCGAGAATGGTCGCGAGCGTACCGGTCGGATAGGCGCCGACGAACAGGGCCGGGAAACGAAGGATCATGTCCCCGATCACGCCGCCGATGCCGTTCGGGATCGGCCAGGTCAGCGGCGCTGGAAAGCAGCCGAGCGAGGCGGATGCAAGCAGAGTGCCGCCACCCCATGCCGCAAGCCTTGCCGGGATGCGATTGAACTCCCGCCCGGAGATCAGCGCCAGGGCGACGGCCAGGATCGGCAGCAGCGTCACGAGGCTCGACAGACCGAGGAACTGCATCATCAGGTCGGCGAAGGCCGCACCCGCGTGGCCGAGCAGGTTGGTGGGTTCGTTGTCGGTTGCATAGGAGAAACTGGGGTCGGCGACATTCCAGGTGGAAAGTGCCGCGATCGCAAGCCCCAGCCCGAGGAAAATCCCGAAACCCGCCAGCGCCATCGCCTGCCGTATGACGAAGGCCATCAGCATCGCGCGGGCCGTCCCGCTTCCCATTGCCGCCGAAGTACTTCTACCCATTACGCTTTCCGCCGTGCCAACAATCGTCGAGGATGGCGGTTGCGAATGTCGCACGCCACCACGTTGGTCGCAGGGTAGCGCGACGGTGGTTAACGCGTCTTTAACCACGATGCCGGCGCCGGGAAGCCCGCCTTCCCGGAACGAAAAAGCCCGGACCGCTGGTCCGGGCAAATGCGGCAGCCGTAGCCGCCGCGACGGGATGTTCTGCGGCGATCCCGGAGGACCGCCGCAGGTGTGGTTATCAGGAGTGGTAGGCCGCTTCGCCGTGGGAGGCGAGATCGAGACCTTCGCGCTCCGCTTCCGGGCTGACCCGCAGGCCGACGATGACATCGACGATCTTGTAGAGGATCACCGAGCCGATACCGCACCACGCGATGGTGATGACGGAAGCCGTCAGCTGGGTCATGAACTGGCCGCCCATGGTGACGCCTTCGGCATAGCCGATGCCGCCGAGCGACGAGGACGCGAAGATACCCGTTGCCAGGGCGCCGAAGAACCCGCCGACACCGTGAACGCCAAAGACGTCCGCCGTGTCGTCATAGCCGAACTTGTTCTTGATCACGGCGATGAAGAAATAGCAGATCGGCGAAACGAGGATGCCCATGACGATGGCACCCATGGGTCCGGCAATACCGGCGGCCGGGGTGATCGCCACGAGGCCGGAGATCATGCCGGACGCGGCGCCGAGCATGGAGGCCTTGCCGCGGGTGAACGTCTCGACGACGCACCAGGACAGGATGGCCGCGGCGGTCGCCAGGAAGGTGTTGACCGCAGCAAGCATCGCGCCGCCCGAAGCTTCCAGGTTGGAGCCCGCGTTGAAGCCGAACCAGCCGAGCCAGAGCATGGCTGCACCGACGAGCGTGAGCGTCATCGAATGCGGGGCCATCATGTCCTTGCCGTAGCCGATGCGCTTGCCGATCATGATCGCGCCGATGAGACCGGCGACGCCGGCGTTGATGTGCACGACCGTGCCGCCCGCGAAGTCAAGCGCGCCCATGTTGAAGAGCAGGCCGTTGGCATCCCAGACCATGTGCGCGACCGGGAAGTAGACGAAGGTCACCCACAGAATGCAGAAGAGGACGGCGGCCGAGAACTTGATGCGCTCGGCAAAGGCGCCGACGATCAGGGCCGGCGTCAGAGACGCGAACGTCATCTGGAACATCATGAAGACGTATTCGGGGATGACCGCATCCGAGAAGGTTGCAGCCGTCGAATCCATCGACACGCCGGACAGGAACATCTTTGCCGTGCCGCCGAAGAAGGCACTTTCCGATCCGCCGAAGGCGAAGGAATAGCCGTAGATGACCCAGATGAGCATCATGCAGGCGCCGACGACGGTGCACTGCATCAGGACCGACAGCATGTTCTTGGCGCGCACGAGGCCGCCGTAGAACAGGCCGAGGCCCGGCATCAGCATGAACAGCACGAGAAGCGTGCAGATGAACATGAAGGCGGTATCGCCCTTGTCCGGGACCGGAGCGGTCGCGGCGGCTTCGACGCCGGGTGCGGCAGCCTCCTGCGCGAACGCGACGACCGGTGCCATCAGGCCCGCGATGAAGGCGCCCAGGCGGCCTAGCGAGGTGGTGAATCTGGAAAATTGCATTGGTAGCTCCCCAATCAGCCGTTCGTTAAAGCGCATCTGTGCTGGTTTCGCCCGTCCGGATGCGCACGGCCTGTTCAATCGAATAGACAAAGATCTTGCCGTCGCCGATCTGGCCCGTCTTGGCAGCCGAGGCGATGGCGTCCACGGCCCTGTCGACGAGGTCCGTAGGCACGGCCACTTCGATCTTCAACTTCGGCAGGAAACTCACGGCGTATTCGGTTCCGCGATAGATCTCGGTATGCCCCTTCTGCCGCCCGTAACCTTTGACTTCGGTAACGGTCAGGCCCTGGATACCGACGGCTGTGAGGGCTTCCCGTACCTCGTCCAGCTTGAACGGCTTGATAATGGCCATCACGATTTTCATCTGGCTTTCCCATCCTCTGTTAGTTCGGCCGGAGCCGAATACCCTGATCGCCGACGGCGAGCCGAGGCGACTGAGGGAGGAGATACAAAGGCCGTGCCAGACTGGGGTACGATTAACTAAATACCTGATTACTGGAGGAAAAACTTGTTCCGCCCCTACGGACGGCACATTTTTCGGCAGCTATTGCCCAAAAACTGATCAGAGAAAAAAATACGCCGAATATCTATTCATCTGCCCGTTTACGAATCAGACCTTCCTGGGCGACCGACGCAACGAGCGTTCCGGAGCGCGTGTAGAGGCCGCCACGCGTCATGCCGCGGGCCCCCGAGGCGCTCGGGCTGTCCTGGGTGTAGAGCAGCCAGTTGTCCATCGCGCAGGGCCGGTGAAACCACATGGCGTGGTCGAGGCTCGCCACCTGCAGCTTCGGATTGAAGATCGACGTTCCGTGGGGATAGAGCGAGGTGTCGAGTAGCGTCATGTCGGAAAGGTAGGCGAGGATGCATGCCT
>JAEZHO010000070.1 GCA_023416545.1 Pseudomonadota bacterium | reverse complement strand
TCGGGCTCGCGCAGAGCACGATGCGTGTCGTGCCGATGCGGGTCGAGATCATCGCGCTGTCGGGAAGGCTTCCGATGCGAACGGCCATGTCGACCTGATCTTCCGCCAGAGGCACGACCCGATCGAGGAGCTGCAGCTTGATCGTGATCTGCGGAAAAGCGGCAAGAAATTCAACGACGACGGGCAGGACGTGAAGCTGGCCGAACTGCACGGGCGCGGTAATGACGAGCTCGCCCTTGGGGGTGATGAACTCTCCGGCGGCCTCGCGCTCTATCTCCTCGACCTGGTCGAGGATTCGCCGCGCCGCCGCCAGATAGGTCGCTCCGACATCCGTCAGGGCAAGCTTCCGGGTCGTGCGAACAAGAAGCTCCGCGCCCAGGAGGGCCTCGAGGTTGGAGACCTTGCGGGCAACCGTCGTGACGGGAATCCGCAGCTTCCGAGCGGCCGCAGAGAAGCTACCGCAATCGACCACCGCGGCCAGGATCGCCATGGCCTCCAGTCTGTCCATTCGCTTTCCCGTTTTTTGGAAAGATGATCTCCATTCTTAACGGATTATCCCGAACAGCAAAAGGCGCCATATTCCAAGCCATCGCAACACGCGGAGCGTACAAAGCCCGAGAGCAACCCTCTCGACACCACGGAAAGGATGTACCTCATGTTGAAATCAGCTTTTGGCCTTGCCTTGCTCGCCGCCTCCGTCGGGGCCGGCTCGGCTTATGCGGCGGAGGGCGGCAAGCCGACCATCGTCCTCGTCCACGGCGCGTTCGCCGACGCGACGAGCTGGAACGGGGTGATCGCGAGGCTTACGAAGGAAGGCTATCCCGTCGTCGCCGTCGCAAATCCGCTGCGCAGCGTCAAAGGCGACGGTGACTACGTCCGTCGCATCCTTGCGGGCCTGAAGACCGACGTTGTTCTTGTCGGCCACTCCTATGGCGGTTCGGTCATCACGGAAGCCGCCAAGGGTGGCGAGAACGTCAAGGCCCTTGTCTATGTCGCAGCATTCGTTCCCGACGTCGGCGAAACGGCGTTGGCGCTGACCGGCAAGTTTCCCGGCAGCACGCTTCCGCCGACGCTTGCGGAGCCGGTCGAACTGGAGGACGGGGTCAAGGACCTCTATATCCAGCAGGACAAGTTCCACGACCAGTTTGCCGCGGATGTCTCCGCGGATGAGGCAATCCTCATGGCCGCGGGCCAGAGACCGGTTACCGATTTCGCGCTCGGACAAGCCACGTCCAATGCCGGCTGGAAGGATATTCCCTCCTGGGCCATCTATGGCGATGCCGACAAGAACATTCCGCCCCAGGCCCTCGCCTGGATGGCGGAGCGCGCGGGCGCCAAGGAGACGGTCGTGGTCGATGGTGCATCCCATGTCGTGATGGTGTCGCATCCCGACGAAGTGGCCAAGATCATCGAGGACGCCGCCAAGTAGCGGGACGCCAGCGCCGACGGCTCCGGCCGTCGGCCTCGAGAGCTGCGCGCAAGCACGAGCCTCGCGTCTCACGCCTATGATTTTGTCCTACGCATGGACTGATGATGGAGCACCGACAGATGACGGATGAGGACAAGGCACTCCTCGGCTTTATCGGCCTCGGCACGATGGGCGAGCCGATGGCGCTCAACCTGTTGCGGTCCGAGCATCCGCTGGTCGTTTGGAACAGGTCTGCGGAGAAAATGGCGATCCTCGCGCAGGCGGGTGCCCAAACCGCGAGGAACCCTTCCGAACTTTTCGGCGGGGCGAAGACGGTCTTCCTCATGCTTGCCAGCGAGAGTGCCATCGACGAAGTGCTGGAACGCGGCACGTCAGATTTCGCGCCGATGGTCGCCGACCACCTGATCGTCAACATGGGCACGCCTTCGCCCGGCTACTCCGAGGACCTTGCTCGCGACCTGCGGTTCGCCGGGGCCAGATATGTCGAGGCGCCGGTTTCCGGTCAGAGAGGCCCTGCCCAGTCAGGTCAGCTCGTGGCGATGCTCGCCGGCGAGGGGCAGGACGTGGAAGCGGTGAAGCCGCTCCTCCACTACATGTGCCGCGAGGTCATCATGTGCGGCGCCGTGCCGAAGGCGGTCGCCACCAAGCTTGCCTCGAATGTGTTCGTCGGGACCATGATGGCGGCGCTCGCCGAATCGGTGAACTACGCGCGGCATCTCGATGTCGATCTCCAGACGTTTCTTGAACTGATGACGACCGGTCCGATGGCCAGCCCGCTGATCCGCATGAAGCTGCCGAAACTGATCGAGCAGGATTTCTCGGTCCAGGCTTCGATCGCGACCGTCCTCGCGACCACGGAACTCATCACCAGTTCCGCCAGCGCAAAAGGGGTCGCTGTTCCCCTGCTGGCGTTGTCCGGATCGCTTTACGAAGCGGCGAGATCGCTCGGATACGAAGGCGATGACGTGACTGCCGTGATCCTGGCCCTGGAGCGCATGAGCGATCCATCGCCTGATCGCGACCAATAACCTCCCCTTGCCGCGACTTTCTGACAGGAGACTATCATGACCGTGACCTACAAGAACCAGCGGGTGGGAGACGTCGATGTATTCTACCGGGAAGCGGGGCCAAGGGATGCGCCGATCCTGCTCCTTCTCCACGGCTTCCCGACATCGAGCCACATGTTCCGTGATCTCATTCCCCGACTGGCCGACCGGTACCGCGTCATTGCGCCGGATCTTCCCGGATTCGGCTATACGTCGGCGCCACCCCGCGGTGCCTTCGAATACAGCTTCGACAATCTGGCGGCCGTCATCGGCGGTTTCGTCGATGCGCTCGGACTGACGAGATACGCACTCTACATCTTCGACTACGGCGCGCCGGTGGGATTGAGGCTCGCCGTGGCTCACCCCGAGCGCATCACAGCGCTGATCAGCCAGAACGGGAATGCCTATCTCGATGGCTTCAGCGACGAATGGGGGCCCTGGCAGGCCTATTGGCGGGAGGACACTCCGGAAAACCGGGAAGCCTGCAGGGCATCGCTCTCGGCTGAAGCCATCGAAAACTGGCAATACCGGACGGGAGCCGATCCGCGACTGCTTGGCCCGGACGGATACATGCTCGACATTGCCTTGATGGCGCGGCCCGGAGCGGAAGAGATCCAACTGGACCTGATCCGGGATTACGCCAGCAATGTCGCCCGTTACCCGGAGTTCCAGGCGTATTTCCGCAAGCACCGGCCGCCGTTTCTCGCCGTGTGGGGCAGGCATGATCCGGCCTTCATTCCGGCCGGTGCGGAGGCCTACAAGCGCGATCTTCCCGACGGGCAGGTGCATTTCCTCGATACCGGCCATTTCGCGCTCGAAACCCATTCGGCGGAGATCGCGACGTTCATCCGGAGCTTTCTCGGGCGGTACGTCTGAGTGGGGACGGACGGGACGACCACGCAGCCCCCGAGAGGGCCGGGCGCAACCCATCAGACCGTCGGAGCGTCATGGGACGACGGGAATGCGCTCCCGCCGACAAAGGAACCGTCATGTCAGACTTTCCCTTCACGAGCATCTTGCGGCCCGGACAAGGTTTTCCGGCAGGTTCGTCCGTGCCTTTGCCGGCTTCGGGGGAGAGCCCATCCGGCCGAACGGCCATCACGTCGAGTATTCTCTCATCAACATCTTTCGCTTTGCGCCCAACGGGCAATTGATCGAGGAATGGGTCGAATACGATCCTTCCGCGTTCCTGACGCAGTTGACCGCCCAGGATTAGGGCTCATCGAGGAGAGGAGAAGGCATGCTATCGGGAAAACGACCGGAATGGCTGACGTTCGACTGCTACGGAACCCTTATCCAGTGGGACGAAGGGCTGCTTGACGCCGTCAGTTCGATTTTGGCCGCAAGGGCCGGAGCCGATATCGACGCCCGCAGCTTCATCAGGGTGTACGACAAACACGAGCATGCGCTGGAAGAAAGCAGGCCGCATCGGTCCTTTCGCGATATTACCGCCCAGTCCCTTCGGATGGCGATGGAGGAATTGCAGATCTCCGTTTCACCGGACGACGTCGATATCCTGACTTCGAGCATTTCTCGCATGCCGCCTTTCCCGGAGGTCGTCGAGGCCCTGGGCGAACTGAAGAAACAAGGCTTCAAACTCTGCATCATCTCGAACACTGATGACGATATCATCGCGGGCAATGTCGCCCAGCTTGGCGGGCATATCGATCGCGTGATCACCGCCCAGCAGGCCGGTGCCTACAAGCCGAGCGAGACGATCTTCAACCATGCCCATCGTGCGCTTGGGGTGGAACGGCCAGACATCGTGCATATCTGCGCCAGCCCCCATCTCGATCTTGTCGCCGCCCGCGACCTCGGCTTTCGCTGCATCTGGATCGACAGGGGCACCGGCCGGACGCCACCGCCCGATTATAAGCCGAATGCCGTTTTCCCGACGCTCGCCGAAGTGCCGGCGTTTCTCGCCTCGACCCGATGGGAATGAGCGGCGACATGGTCGGATAAACGGCGCGGACAGTGCGCTTGTGAATGATTTTAGAGTCTCTTCGCCTCCATCGTCCCTTTGCCTTGCCGCTTGTCGCAAGGCCAGCGAGACGGTTGTTATTGATATGTTGCATCTTCTTGTAATTCAGAGCATATTTTGCGCCGATAAGATGACAACATGGAGGCGGATGTGCTGGTCATTGTTGCTGACGATATGACCGGTGCGCTGGATACGGCGGCTCCTTTTGCCGCGCGGGGTCTTCATGCCGAGGTGGCCCTGACGGTCGATGCCGTCGCACAGACGCTTGCGGCCGGGCCGGACGTGCTGTCCGTCAACCTCGCATCGCGGGAAAAATCGCCCGAATATGCCCATCGCCTGATGGGCCAGGTGACGGAGATGATGCCGGCGGATGTCCGGCTGTTCAAGAAGGTCGACTCGCGCCTCAAGGGACACGTGTCGGCGGAACTCGATGCCATTTCGTATCAACGGGCGATTGTCGCTCCGGCCATACCGGCGTTCGGGCGCATCGTGCGGGACGGGCATGTCGAGGGCTTCGGCGTTACGACACCCATCTCCGTTGCGGGCGCGCTCGGAGCACATGCGGCCCGCTCCGTCATCATCGACGCCGTCACGGACGGTGACCTGGAGGATGCGCTCGACAGGGCCGAGGCTGAAGGCTTCGACCTGATGGTCGGTTCGCGCGGGCTTGCCGACGTGCTTGCAGCAAGGATGTCGGGGCGAGCGGCGCCTGAACTGGCGGCGCCGCCTGTCGGGACGGGGCTCTTCGTCATCGGGTCGAACGACCGGATCACGCTCGAGCAGGTGGAACGCCTGCGCCTCCTGGACCCCTTGGCATATCACCCGGCGCCGAACGGTGTCCTCGGGGCGCTCGATCAAGCCCCGTCGCCGATTGTCCTGGTGCAGGCCGTTCCCGGAGGGGAGGAGCTACCATCGGAAGAAGTCGCCCGGAACCTTGCGGCGTCCGTACATCCAGGCCTGACGGAGCGTGCTGAAACGCTGCTCCTGTGCGGCGGTGCGACGGCCGAAACCGTGCTGGCGCGGATGGGAATTCAATCTTTCCGGCTGGAAGGCGAATGCCTGCCCGGCCTGGGTCTGGCCTATGCAGGCAACCAATGTATCATCGCCAAGTCCGGGGGATTCGGAGTACCGGAGACATTGGCAATGCTTGCCGAGAAACTGTCCGGGGCCAGAGGCTGACAATGGGACTGCAAAGCGGAACAGCACGCAAGAGCCTGGCGGACCTGGTATTCGAACGGATGCACCGGGCGATCAAGTCGGGCGCCTACCAGCCGGACGAGCGGTTGCCGATCGAGCATGATCTTGCGATCGAATTCGAGGTGTCGCGACCCATCATCCGGGAAGCCCTGCGCCGGTTGCGGGAGCAGGGGCTTATCTATTCGCGCCGCGGGGCGGGCAGCTTCGTTCGCTCGGTGGGCATGAAGCAGCCGCTCGGCTTCGGGCAGCTGGAGAACGTGGCGGATCTCCTGAACTGCTACGAGTTTCGCCTGACGTTGGAACCGGCCGCGGCGGAGGCCGCCGCCGCGCGGCACACGCCGGACGATCTCGAGTCGATCCGCACCGCGCTCGAACTTCTGAGAGACGCAACCAATCGGCAGGTCCACCGCGAGGACGCCGACTTCCAGTTCCACCTTGCGATCGCCCGTGCCGCCAACAACGCTTATTTCTCCACCGCAATGGAAGCCCTGAAGGACCACATCGCGGTCGGCATGCGCTTCCATGGCGTCTCCGTCAAACGCGACGTCGCCGGGCTTTCACGCGTCTTTGCGGAGCACGAGGCGATCGCCGACGCGATAGCGGCAGGTGATGGGGCTCGCGCCAGGGAACTGATGCATTCCCATCTGAGCGGATCGCGCGATCGTCTTTTCCAGGCGAGCTCATCGCCGTCAGCAGCGTCGAAGGCCTGAGGTTCCTGAGAAGGCCGGTCACAAAAAAAAGGGGGCTGTGTCGGCCCCCTCTTCGTTCGGTCGTCGTGTCAGGCGTCAGAAGGCTGCCCTGTAGATCGCCAGCACTTCCTCGGCCGCCATGTCCACCGGATTGTTGTCCATCAGGCGGCGGTTGGCATGGGCCTCGGCCGCATAGCCGGCAAGAGCATCCTCCCCGGCACCGTGGCGCGAGAGGCGCATCTCGATCCCGAGATCCGTGCAGAAGCGGGAGGCGTCTTCCAGGATGGCCGCAGGCGAGCCTGCACCGAAGCCGAGGGCTTCGGCCACTTCCGCGGTCTTTTCCCGTACCGAAGGCTGGTTGAAGGCCAGAACATGCGGGAAAACGATTGCGTTGGCAAGGCCATGGGGAAGCCCGAGGCGGGTCCCGAGCGGGTAGGCGATCGCGTGGCCCGCCGCAGTGTTGACCGGTCCGAGGCAGATCCCGCCATAGTAGGAGGCGAGCATCATGCCCTCGCGCGCCTCGGTGTCGGAACCGTCCCTGACGGCGCGCGCCAGGTACTTGCCCACGAGACGGAAGCCCATGCGGGCAAAGCCGTCGATCATCGGATGGGCGCGCTTGTTGGTGAAAGCCTCGACGCAATGGGCCATCGCGTCGACGCCGGTCGCGGCGGTTACTGCCGGCGGCACGGTGAATGTCAGTTGCGGATCGAGCACGGCCACGTCGGCAATCATATGCGCGCTCTCGACGGCGATCTTCGCGCCCTTCACCGGGTCGGTGATCAGCGAGCGGATGCCTGCCTCTGAGCCGGTGCCGGCGGTCGTTGCGACTTGGACGAGGCGTGTGTTGCGGCCGTTGACCTTGTTGGGGCCGGCGACGTCGGCAAGCGTCTGTTCGCTATCCCAGAGTACCGCGACGAGCTTGGCCACGTCGAGGACGGAGCCGCCGCCGAGACCGATGACGACCTGGGGCTTGACACTTCGGGCGACGGCGAGGGCCGCGTCCAGCGTGGCAACATCGGGTTCACCGGGAATGGCATCGAATACCGTGATCCTGCCCGGCAGTCGGAGGCGATCCACGAAGCCGGCGGTGATCGGCGTGGCGATGACGAGGACGGAGGTGGCGTCGGCCACGAGGCCGCCGACTTCGCCGATTGTGCCGGCCCCGACGATCAGGCGGCGCGGCTGGTGAAGGGTGATGGACGCTGTCATCGATGTCATCCTTGCCTCGTCCGGCCGGCGACCAGCTTGCGGGCATATGCGATGGCGGAATTCATGTTGCCGTGATTGGCAATCCCCTTGCCGGCGATGTCGAAGGCGGTGCCGTGGTCGACCGAGGTGCGGTCGATCGGCAGTTCTACGGACACGTTGACCGCCGTGTCGAAGGCGACGAGCTTGATCGGGATATGGCCCTGGTCGTGATACTGGGCGACGACGAGATCGAAGGCGCCGGAATAGGCGCGGTGGAAGACGGTGTCGGCGGAGATCGGGCCATGGACGTCGATGCCCTCGGCGCGGGCTGCCGCGACGGCCGGGGCGATCTGGTCGTCGTCTTCGGTGCCGAAGAGGCCGTTCTCGCCGCAATGCGGATTGATGCCGGCGACCGCGATGCGCGGCCTTTCGTAGCCGATCCGCTTCAAATGGTCGTTGCCGGCCTTGATGGTCGCCAGAACACGCTCGGTGGTTGCCCGGCGGATTGCGTCCTGCAGCGAGACGTGGGTGGAGACGTGAATGACCTTCAGGCGCTCCGATGCAAGCAGCATGTAGGCTGCCTTGGAACCCGTCAGGCTGCGCAGCATGCCGGTATGGCCGTCGTAGTGATGGCCCGCGAGGTTCAGCGCTTCCTTGTTGATCGGAGCCGTGACGATGCAGCCGATCGTTCCGGCCTCGGCATCGCGTACCGCCCTTTCGATGAAGCGAAAGGCCGCGTCGCCGGCGACCGGGCTCAGCGTGCCCCAGGGCAGGGGGGCGCCTTCGACCTCGATGTCCACGACGTGAGGAGCGAGGTCCAGGTCGAGCCCGAGCGCCTCGCGCGCCGCTTCGAGCGTCGGCAGGTTCCCGTATATGCGTGTTGCGGCGCGATCCTCGGGCGACATTTCGGCCAGGGCCCGGACCGAGATCTCGGGACCGACGCCGCAGGGATCGCCCATGGTGATGCCGATAATGCCGCTCATGTCATTCTCCGTTGTCGGGACGA
>JAEZHO010000409.1 GCA_023416545.1 Pseudomonadota bacterium | reverse complement strand
TTCCAGTCCGATGAGCCCGCAGAGGAAGATGGCGCCGAAGATCCTCAGGAACAGGACGCGGATGTCAACGGGGGAATGATAGGAAAATTCGGAGGCAAGAACTTCGGTCATCGTTGGCGTCACCCGTCATCCAATTGTCACCCGACAACTGATGATCGGCGTGGAGGTTCCGACCCGGCGCCGACCAGGGATGCGCGCCGGTCAGAGCCGGCCTTCGGTCTCCTCGATGGCGCGAATGAGGCTTCCGGTCGCCGGAAAGAGCGGGATGAGGCAGGCCTGCAGCGCGTGATAGATGTCGCCCTTGCCTGCAAAGAGCGTGTGCGCCGGAACGAGGTCCGCAGTCAGTTCCTCGTGCCAGCCCCCGTTTTCATGGTCGAGGAAGCGATTGGCGATGACGCTCCAGACCAGCCGGTAGGTGTCCTCGTAGAAGTCGTCGGCCGGCAGGTGTTCGTTGAGGAAGTGGGCCGCGCCGGCCGCCTCGCACATGGGCCACCAGAGCTTGCTGGTCATGGCCGGTCGGTCATCCCAGTCTAGCGTATAGAAGAAGCCGCCCCGCTCCTTGTCCCACCCCAGTGACATCGCCTGTATGAAGAGCGACTTGGCGGCCTCCGGCATCCAGCCGTGCTGCTTGTCGCCGAGCGACCAGAGCTGCAGGAGGAGCCGCGACCATTCCATCCAGTGGCCGGGGGTCGTGCCGGCCGGCCGGAACATCTCGTTTGGATGATAATAGGTCCGGTCGATCCGCCATTCGACGTCGAAATGCTCCGCGACGCGGAAGCCGATACTGCCCGCCGCCCGCCGGATGACGAGGTCGGCGATGCTTTCCGCCTTGTCGAGATAGTGTCTCTCGGCGGTGACTTCGAAGGCCGACATCAGCGCCTCCGTGAGGTGCATGTTGGAGTTCTGGCCGCGATAGGCTCCGCCGTCGACGGGCGACCACTCGCTGCCGAATTCCTCGGCGATCGCGCCGTGGCGGCTTTCCCAGAAACGCGTCTCGATCACCTCGGTCACATCCGCGAGCATGCCGTCGGCCAGGGGATGGCCTGCCGCCTTGGCGGAGGCGGCGGCGAGCAGCACGAAGGCGTGTCCGTAACCCTGCTTGCTGTCGTCGACCGGTCCCTCGTCGTTCAGCGACCAGAAATATCCACCGTTAAGGGGGTCGCGATGCTTCTCCCACAGATAGCGCATGCCGTGGTCGATGATCTCGCCGGCACCCGGGCGGCCGAGCAGGTAGGCGATCGAATAGCAATGGACCATGCGCGCCGATGCGTGGATGCCGCGCGTCGGATTGTCCGGATCGAGCGGCATGCCGTCCGCGGCAAGATCGTTGAAGCCGCCCTTGGGATTGACGGCGCGGTACTGGAAGAAGTCCATGAGCGCATCGGCCTGGCGCAGAAGCCACTGCCGGTGGTAGTCCCGCTTCGCCCAAGTCCTCGGCATCGCCGCCTGATCGCTCATGAGATTCTCCGGAAGCCAATGATTTCAGTGGAGAAAGGTATATCCAGAGCGGGCAGGGCTGTCATTGGCTTTGTGGACGTGTGAAGGCAGCTTCCGTTTGACATAAAGATATCTTTATGCGCTTATGGGGTTCGCATGTGAAGGAGATACCCATGTTCGACGAGCTGTTCGGTCCGCAGGCGGCGCCGCAGGACGGAAACGAAGTCCTTGCCGCGTTGCGCCAGGCTGCGCGCGAGCGCATCCTCGTCATCGACGGCGCCATGGGAACGCAGATCCAGGGGCTCGGCTTCGACGAGGACCAGTTCCGCGGCGACCGGTTCGCCGGCTGCGCCTGCCACCAGCAGGGCAATAACGACCTCCTCATCCTTACACAACCGAAGGCGATCGAGGAAATCCACTACCGCTATGCCATGGCGGGAGCAGACATCATCGAGACGAACACCTTCTCCTCCACCCGCATCGCGCAGGCGGATTACGAGATGGAGAACGCCGTCTACGATCTCAACCGGGACGGTGCGCGGCTCGCCCGCCGCGCCGCGCTCAGAGCGCAGAAGGAAGACGGCCGCCGCCGCTTCGTCGCGGGCGCGATCGGTCCGACGAACCGCACCGCCTCGATCTCTCCGGACGTCAACAATCCCGGCTATCGCGCGGTAAGTTTCGACGACTTGCGAAAGGCCTATGGCGAGCAGATCGACGGGCTGATCGACGGCGGGGCCGACCTCATTCTCATCGAGACGATCTTCGACACGCTCAATGCCAAGGCGGCGATCTTCGCCTGCGAGGAGCGTTTCGCGGAAAAGGGCATCCATCTGCCGGTGATGATTTCCGGCACGATCACCGATCTTTCCGGCCGCACGCTGTCGGGACAGACGCCGTCCGCCTTCTGGTATTCCATCCGCCATTCCAATCCGTTCACCGTCGGCCTGAACTGCGCGCTGGGCGCCGATGCGATGCTGCCGCACCTGCAGGAACTCTCCGCGGTGGCGGACACCTTCATCTGCGCATATCCGAATGCCGGCCTGCCGAACGAGTTCGGCCAGTATGACGAGACGCCGGCGGACATGGCGCGCCAGATCGAGGAATTCGCGCGCGAGGGGCTGGTCAACGTGGTCGGCGGTTGCTGCGGGTCGACGCCGGAGCATATCCGGGCGATCGCCGAGACCGTGGCGCGCTATCCGGCCCGCGAAGTGCCGAAGCACCGGCCGCTGATGTCGCTCGCCGGGCTAGAGCCCTTCGTGCTGACCAAGGACATCCCCTTCGTCAACGTCGGCGAGCGGACGAATGTCACCGGCTCGGCCAAGTTCCGCAAGCTGATCACCGCGGGCGACTACACGGCGGCGCTCGCCGTCGCGCGCGACCAGGTGGAGAACGGCGCGCAGATCATCGACATCAACATGGACGAGGGTCTGATCGATTCCGGCCGGGCGATGGTCGAGTTCCTCAACCTCATCGCCGCCGAGCCCGACATCGCCAAGGTGCCGGTGATGATCGATTCCTCCAAGTTCGAGATCATCGAGGCCGGGCTGAAATGCGTACAGGGCAAGGGGATCGTCAATTCGATCTCGCTCAAGGAGGGTGAG
This sequence comes from Pseudomonadota bacterium, assembly GCA_023416545.1. Lineage (GTDB taxonomy): Bacteria > Pseudomonadota > Alphaproteobacteria > Rhizobiales > Rhizobiaceae > Neorhizobium. Next base: position 415 of record JAEZHO010000409.1, on the reverse strand, counting down.
GAGAACTTCCTTCACCAGGCCCGGCTGATCCGCAACTACGGTGCCGCGGTCGTCATCATGGCCTTCGACGAGACGGGCCAGGCGGACAGCTACCAGCGCAAGGTCGAGATATGCGAGCGCGCCTACAAGCTGCTGACGGAAACGGTCGGCTTCCCGCCTGAGGATATCATCTTCGACCCGAACATCTTCGCCGTGGCGACCGGGATCGAGGAACACAACAATTACGGCGTCGATTTCATCGAGGCCACCCGCACGATCCGCGAGCGTATGCCGCTCGTCCATATTTCTGGCGGTGTCTCCAACCTCTCCTTCTCCTTCCGCGGCAACGAGCCCGTGCGCGAGGCGATGCATGCGGTCTTCCTCTATCATGCCATCCAGGCCGGGATGGACATGGGCATCGTCAATGCGGGGCAGC
>JAEZHO010000010.1 GCA_023416545.1 Pseudomonadota bacterium | reverse complement strand
CTCGATCGGGTCGTGCCTCTGGCGGAAGATCAGGTCGACATGGCCGTTCGCATCGGAAGCCTTCCCGACAGCGCGATGATCTCGACCCGCATCGGCACGACACGCATCGTGCTCTGCGCGAGCCCGAAGCTGCTGGATCGGCATGGCACGCCGCAGACGCCTGACGACCTGCAGCATATGCCCTGTGTCACTTTCGACGGCCCCGGACACCTGACGGAATGGCAATTCGCCCACCCGAAGACCAGGAAGCCGCTACCGGTTCCGGTAGAGCCGCGCCTCTCGGTGACGACGACCGAAGCGGCTCTCCGCGCGGCTCTCCAGCATGTGGGCATCACCCGGCTGCTGCACTATCAGGCGGCTGACGCGCTGCGGGAGGGCGATCTCAAGATTGTCCTTGATCGGTTCGAACCGCACCCGCTGCCGGTGAGCCTTGTCCATGCCGGCCGCAGCCAGATGCCGGTCAAGATGCGGTGCTTCCTCGATTTCGCGGCACCTCGATTGCGACAGCGATTGCTGGAGATCGCCACCCACGGAGAAATGTCGATCTCCACCGCCTCGTAATCTCGTTTCGAACGGCCTGCCACGTTGCCACCCGATGAACGCCGGCCGCAGAGCCGGTAGCGACCTGTTTACCGGACGATTCAGTCGATCTTCTGGACGAATCGTCCATCCCGGCCGGACCTCCCGAAGCTAGTATGCGAAGTCGCGCCCTCTTGGGCCGCGGACTTGTTCTTGCGAGCGATGGCGATGAGGGATGGAGGACAACGTGATCGGGAGTGACGACGATTTTTTCCCCGTGACGCGACGGCAGTTCCATCAGGGAGTGGGCGCGGGCGTCGCGGCAAACTGGATGATGTTTGAGAGTTTGCCGGCAAGTGCCCAGGAGACCTCCGGCAAGGAGGTGTCCGTGAGCTTCACAGTCAATGGCCAGTCCCGAAGCCTGGTGCTTGATCCTCGCACGACCCTCCTCGACGCGCTCCGGGAGCACCTTGCGCTGACAGGCACGAAGAAAGGCTGTGATCACGGCCAATGCGGAGCCTGTACTGTGATCCTAGACGGTCGGCGCATGAACAGCTGCCTGAGTCTCGCCGCGATGCACGAGGGAAGCGACATCCTGACGATCGAGGGGCTGGCAACCGATGATGATCTCCATCCGATGCAGCAGGCCTTCATCGAGCACGACGGCTTTCAGTGCGGATACTGCACGCCCGGCCAGATTCTCTCCGCGGTCGCAACTCTGGAGGAGATCTCCGATGGCATTCCGAGCGCCGTCTCGGCGGCGCTGACCGTCCCCGCCTCGACAAGTGCCGCGGAAATCCGGGAACGGATGAGCGGCAATATCTGTCGTTGCGCGGCCTATCCGAACATCGTCGCTGCAATTCAAGACGTGGAAGGGGATGGGAAATGAGGGCGTTCACCTACCATCGCGCCACGTCCGTTGACGGGGCAATCTCTCTTCTTTCGGCGAGGCCCCAGGCAAAGGTCATTGCCGGAGGCACGAACCTCCTGGACCTCATGAAGCTCCAGATCGAACTTCCGGAGCACCTGATCGACATCAACGGAATTGGCCTCGACCGCATCGACAGGCTGGAGACGGGCGGGCTTTCCATAGGGGCCACCGTCCGGAATACGGATCTTGCAGCCCACGAGATCGTGCGGAGCGACTATGGGATCCTGACGCGTGCGCTGCTTTCGGGCGCCTCCGGCCAGCTTCGAAATCGGGCGACAACCGCGGGAAACCTGCTGCAACGGACCCGCTGTCCCTATTTCTATGCGCCGGCTATGGCCTGCAACAAGCGCGTGCCCGGGTCCGGCTGCGACGCCATCGCAGGACTGTCCACGAATCTGGCTATCCTCGGGGGCAGCCCGTCCTGCATCGCAACTCACCCCTCCGACATGTCGGTCGCCATGCGCGCGCTGGATGCAGTGGTAATTGCCGTCGGTCCGGACGGCGAGCGCGGCATAGACATTGCCGACTTCCACAGGTTGCCCGGCGACACGCCCGAAGTGGAAACCGCCCTGCGCGCAGACGAAATCATCGCGCGCGTTGAACTTCCGCCCCCGATTGACGGGGTCCATGTCTATCGAAAGGTCAGGGAACGAGCGAGCTACGCCTTCGCAACGGTGTCCGTGGCACTCGTTGCGCGGCGCGATGGCGAACGAGTTTCGGTCGAGCGCCTCGCTTTCGGCGGCCTTGCTCCCAGGCCCTGGCGGGTGGAAGGCGCCGAAGGACTTGGCTTCGGTGCACCTGAAGAAATCGCCCGGGACGTCGCGGCAATCGTGCTTGCGGGAGCACGGCCGACCGAGCACAACGCCTACAAGGTTGACCTCGCACAGCGTGCCCTGCACGCCGCACTTGTCGATGCACGGGAGCAGGCAGCATGACCCGGCTTGATAACAACGAGACCGCGACCCGGATCGTCGGCCAGCCGATCGACCGTCTTGACGGCGTCAAGAAGGTCACCGGCGCTGCGAACTACGCTTACGAGAACACCAGACTCGGCGAAGCGCTTGTGGGCGTCTTTGCGACCGCGACGATCGGGCAGGGCGAGATCGCCTCGATCGACACCTCGATCGCTCACGACATGGATGGGGTCGCGTTGATCGTCACCCATGAAAACGCGCCTCGCCAGGGCGCGCTGGACGCCTCCGGAGCGAGTTTCGCGGCGCGCGCTCGCCCGATCCTGTCCGGGCGGACGATCAATCACTTCGGGCAGCCAGTCGCCCTGGTTGTCGCAGCGACATTCGAACAGGCCCGGGACGCGGCACGTTCCATCAAGGTAACCTACCGCCGCAAGACCGGCAATTTTGCGTTTTCCGACGGTCATCCGGTGAGGGACGAGGAAACGGCGAATGCCGGTTTTTCGGGCGCAACCGACGTCGGCGATTTCGAAGGCGGGTTCGCGGCGTCCGAAGTGAAGATTGACGGCGAGTACGAGAGCGCGATCCAGCTCTCTCAACCGATGGAGCCGCATGCCACCCTTGCGTGGTGGCAAGGAGAGACACTCAACCTCGTCACCAGTCACCAGACACTGGCAAACATACCGTCGTCGCTGGAAGCCGCTCTCGGATTGTCCCGGGATCAGGTCGTCGTCTCCGCACCTTTCGTCGGAGGAGGGTTCGGCTCGAAGCTCTCGGTTCACGCTGACCTGATGGGCGCTGCGATCGCGTCCAGGATGCTCGGGCAGCCGGTCAAGGTGGCCCTGACACGCCAGCAGATGTTCGGTCTCACAGGCATGCGGCCCTGGCAAAGGCAGAGGGTCCGTCTGGGAGCCGGTCCAGACGGACGCCTGTCGGCGATCGGCCATGAGACGCTGATCTACTCCAACAAGGGCGATCCTTTCGTGGAGCAGACGGCGACGGTAACCCGTTCCCTTTACGCGGCTCCCCATCGCATGACGCGTCATCGCACGACACATCTGGATCTTCCAAGCGGCGAAGCCGTTCGGGCCCCGGGCGAAATGGCCGGTCTTCTTGCCGTCGAGATCGCCATGGATGAACTTGCCGAGAAGCTGGCTATGGACCCCGTCGACCTGCGGATCCTGAATGACACTTCGACCGACCCCGAAACAGGGGCGCATCTTACCGGCCGCCGCCTCTCGGAGTGCCTGCGCACGGGAGCGGCACATTTCGGATGGGAGAAGCGCAGTGCCCGGCCGCGCATGTCGCGCGACGGACCGTGGATGGTCGGTATGGGCATGGCGTCGGCGATACGCCAGCACTTTCAGGGAGCGGCTGAGGTCGAGGTCGCCGTCAACCCGGCCGGACGCGTCGAGGTTCGCTCCGACCTCACCGACATCGGCACGGGGAGCTACACGATCCTCGCCCAGGTCGCAGCCGAGGTGCTCGGGTTGGAGATCGCCGATATCGACGTCGCCCTCGCCCACTCCAGCCTGCCCCCCGGTGGCGGTTCCGGAGGTTCATGGGGCGCCCCGAATACCGCGGCGGCCTTGCATCAGGCCTGCCTGAAACTGATGGCCGAGGCACAGGTGGATCCCGGCCCGGATCTGGTGGCGCGCGTGCTGGCGGTCCACCCCTCCGGTCTCCTCGCGAGGGGCCGCTCGATCCCCTCGGCGCAGATAGAGGATTGGGCGGCCAAATCTCGCCACACCTATGGAGCCCATTTCGTCGAGGTCGGGGTCCATGCCTTGACCGGTGAGACCCGGATCCGGCGAATGCTCGGCGTCTTTTCCGCAGGGCGTATCCTCAATCCGAAAACGGCCCGATCCCAACTTCTCGGCGGGATGATCTGGGGGCTTTCGGCAGCCTGCCGTGAAGCTGCCGAAGTGGATCCACGCTACGGCAACATCGTCAATGGCGATCTGGCGGAATACCTGGTTCCCGTTCACGCGGACATTCCGGATATCGACGTCATCCTGGTCGACGCGCCGGATCTCGAGGCCAACCCCGTCGGGGTCAAGGGGGTCGGCGAGCTCGGTGGCTGCGGGTCGTCCGCGGCTTTCGCCAACGCGCTTTACAATGCCTGCGGCGTGAGGGCCCGCAAGTTCCCCGTCCATCTCTCCAATCTCGTCCCCGATCTCCTGCGAGCCTAGCATCCGGTGGGCCGGATCAACCAGTCGATCGCGCCGCGCCTGATTGCCTGCAGGCCCGGCGCAGCCGTCCCGGTAGCGCGAGTATCCGGCAACCGCGCGCCCTGATTTCCAGATTAGATTCGGAAACAAGGTTTATTCCGATCCGCGGAGAGCAGTTTTGCTTCGGCTCGTCGGCACTGTCGACCGAATTCTCCACGTGTGGCACACCCGATTGGCAGGAAATACTAACCATTATGTCAAGGATCGGCGTCTCGATACGGATCAATGTCCAAGGTATACTTCTCATTGCCTGCAGGAAGAAAACTTGAGTATTGCCGCGCTCCCAGGCCCAGGGAAGCACGAGAGCGGGAAGTACTGAATGGAGGAGGAACCCGGGATGCCGAACCGAGAGTGGATAAAGACGCTCATCAGCCGTCATGCCCCCGTTGACGGCATCTTCCAGACGAAGCTTCCGGGATTGGCGCTTATCCGGTGCTCCTACCCGACCTTTCCCATGCCTGCGATCTACGGCCCGACCCTCTGTCTCGTGGCCCAGGGCCAGAAAACCGCGATGCTCGGGCGAACGCACTTCGTCTTCGATGAAGCAAGTTACCTGATCGCGTCCGTCGACATGCCGGTCGTCGGCGCGGTCACGAAGGCGTCCACTGCCGAGCCTTACCTCTCCATGCAGTTGAACCTCGATCGCCTCGAACTGGCCGAACTGGCGGACCGATACCCACTGCCCGCACAGCCGGGGAAGGCCGCAACCGCGCTTCTCCTCGGCGATATCGACCCTGAAGTGCTCGACACCGCATCGCGTCTGCTTGCGCTTCTGGATCGTCCCCAGGACATTGCCGAACTGGCTCCGCTTGCGAAGCGGGAGATCATGTACAGGCTGTTGACGAGCCCCAACAGCCGGACGATCCGGCAGATGGCCAATCCCCGAACCCACCTCAGCCGGATCGCCCGCGCCACCCAATGGATGAGGAGCCATTATCACGAGGCCTCCCTGGTCGAACGCGCTGCCGAGGTCGCGGGCATGGGTCGTTCCACCTTCTTCAGCCATTTCCGATCGATAACCACGATGAGCCCCGTCGAATTCAGGAAACAGCTTCGCCTGCAGGAAGCGAGACGCCTGATGCTCTACGACGGCGTGGACGTGGCGACGGCAGCCTTCCATGTAGGATACGCCAACCCCTCCCACTTTTCGGCGGACTTCGCGAAGGCATTCGGCGCGCCTCCTTCGAGACATGTCGACCTCGTACGCAAACTTGGCCACGGAAAGGCCTTTCCTTCGAAAACCGAGCCGATGCCGCACGCCCCGCAGGAGGGCTACCCGACGTCGGATCGATAACGAACCCGTTTTCCCCCGAAAGATTGCAGCAGGAACTGCGGCGGGCATGGTTCATTCAGGTCGAAACAGAAAAGGCAGCCTGGCGACTGCCCAAGCATCGGGCCGTCAGGATCCCGGCCTTGTCATGACCCAGCCCCGAAACGAAAAGGCAGCGTAAAAGAGCGCTGGATGCAGGAAGCCGGCGTCACGAAAGAGGTCTTCCTCGCCCTCCGGAGAGAGCAGCGGAAGCTGACCTGCCATTACCCTGGCCGAAGCAGCGGCTTTCTCCGGATCCCCGCTTGCCCCGCCGGCGAAGGCCGCGGATAGGCGTAGCCACGCTTCCGCCTCGCCGCCCACGGCGGTGTGATGGGCAGCGACGAGGGTACCGCCCGGTCTCAGACGCCTGCCTATTTCCTGAAGCGTTTCGAGCCTTTCATCGCGGTCGAGGAAGTGCAGCGTGAGAAGACAAACGGCCGCATCGAAGGGACCCGGCGGTGCGTCGATCGCCCGACCGAGAATGAACTGCGTCCGCTCGGCGCAAGCCGATGTCGTCTGGCGCGCGACGTCCAGCATTGCGGATGACGGGTCAACGCCGGTAAACCGCCAGTCCGGCCGCGCCTCCGCCATCGCCCTGATCTCCAGGCCACCACCCGCGCCGACGACCAGTACATGCGCATCCGCGGGCGCCCGCTCGGCAACGAGCAGGGTCACCATCCTGTGGAGGTCTGCAAGGCCAGGCACCTTGCGCGGCGTTTCAAGGACGTAAGAGCCGGCGGATGCGGTATCCGCGAAAAGGCCGAAGTTACTGCTCATCAGGCACCAGTTCATGAAGGAGATGGGGCTTCATAGCATGGCGTCGACTTCCGTGCCGCGACAAACCGCACGAAAGCTCCCCCCTCTCCCCGCAGTCTAGATATGACAGCCGCACTTGGTCTGCCCGAGCTAATAAAACAGTTCGCCGATCGTGTGGAAGCAGGCCTTGCTGCGGCTACGGCCGTCCGCTCCGACAACCGCGGATTTCGGCACCATGAACCCATAGGTATTTTCGGGCGTGGCGGAACGCTCCGCCCAGAACCCGTTGATATCCGACCGCAGCATCGAGCGTCGCTTGCTGCGACGATACTGGATAGGCTGCCTGTTTTCCGAGACGGCAAGGAAATGAGCCGTGCCGCCTTCGAGGGTGAGGCCCTGCAACACCATGAGGATTGCCTCCTTGGGACGCACGCCGAAGAGGTCCCGGGTGGCGTCGACGATCAGCCGCTTTCCTTTGCGGGGCCCCTGCATGCTGCCGACAACAAAGGTATAGCGACCATGCAAGCCTTGGTGGACGAGGATGAACCTGCCGACGCAAAGCAATGCCATGTCGCGCGTCCGAACGAGGCGAACGGCAAAGGCGCCTTCGTGACGCCCGCCAAGACGGTCGGCGAGTGCGATGTGGCAGCTATAGGACTCGTTACGCCCTTCAATGACGCCCATATGCAGCCGGTCCCCTTGCCAGAGCCGCATCAGGCTGTCTCTGGAGAAGATGCCTTCAGCGATCTGGAAATGGTTGGCAAGCAATTCGAGCCGCAGAGACCTGGGCATTCCGTGAACCAGGAATTTCGACAGAGGCTTCTGCAGCAGATCATCATGCGGAGCCGGATATTCGCCCGCCGCGGTGAAATTCGAAAGAAAACGCCACCAGCGCATTGTCACGATCGGGTTGGCAGCGAAGCGCAACCAGAAGAGACAACCGCGCTTCCAAGGGGCCCGCAGCGCAAAGGACAGTATTCTACCCAACACGAGATTTTTAGATTGCGGGAATTCAAAGGGGGATTTTGGTCGTGCGCCGTGGCGGAAAGTATTGAAGGTTTGAACTTTGGCCCCAAAAGTGATCCGTTCGCTCTGAAACATGTTAAAACCTGTGAACCGTGGTTTGATCCATTCGCGCGCGGCTGTACTTTCGGGAATTGCACGAGCGCTGCGGCCAGGCTTCGTGCTCCACGATTTCCAGAACTGGTTTTTGGTCGCGATTAAAGTGACTTACGATCATGGGTGGCTCC
>JAEZHO010000458.1 GCA_023416545.1 Pseudomonadota bacterium | reverse complement strand
TGCCGTCACGGCCTTTCCAGAAGGTCGTGGTGGCAGCGGACGTGATGGTGATGCCGCGCTCCTGCTCCTGCTCCATCCAGTCCATGGTGGCTGCGCCATCGTGAACTTCGCCGATCTTGTGCGACTTGCCCGTGTAGTACAGGATCCGCTCGGTCGTCGTGGTCTTGCCGGCGTCGATATGCGCCATGATACCGAAATTTCGGTAGTCTTCGATTTTATATTCGCGAGCCATAGGACTGCCTTTCGAAATTCGATCGGATGAAGATTACCAGCGGTAATGCGAGAAGGCGCGGTTGGCGTCGGCCATCTTGTGCGTGTCTTCGCGCTTCTTGACGGCGCTGCCACGGTTGTTGGCGGCATCCATCAACTCACCCGAAAGGCGATCGATCATCGTTGTTTCATTACGCTTGCGGGCAGCGGCGATGAGCCAGCGGATCGCAAGAGCCTGGCGGCGCTCCGGACGAACGTCGACCGGAACCTGATAGGTAGCACCACCGACGCGGCGCGAACGGACTTCAACATGCGGAGCGACGTTGTCGAGGGCCTGGTGGAAGACTGCCAGGGGCTCCTGCTTCGCCTTGCTCTGCACGGCGTCAAACGCGCCATACACAATGCTTTCAGCCACGGACTTCTTGCCGTGGAGCATGATGGCGTTCATGAACTTGGTGACGACCAGATCCCCGAACTTCGGGTCCGGGTTGATCTCACGCTTTTCTGCACTGTGACGTCGGGACATACTTCTCGTCTCTCAAAGGTTGCGGGCGCTTTATCACGCGGAGAACCTCGCGCAGCGCCGAATAGGTTGGAATCCGAAGGATTACTTCGGACGCTTCGCACCGTACTTGGAACGGCGCTGCTTGCGGTTCTTGACACCCTGGGTATCGAGAACGCCGCGAATGATGTGGTAGCGAACGCCCGGCAAGTCCTTGACGCGGCCGCCGCGGATCATGACCACGGAGTGTTCCTGAAGGTTGTGACCTTCGCCCGGAATGTAGCCGATGACTTCGAAGCCATTCGTCAGACGGATCTTGGCGACCTTACGCAGAGCCGAGTTCGGCTTCTTCGGGGTCGTGGTGTAGACGCGGGTGCAAACGCCGCGCTTCTGCGGATTCTCCTGCAGAGCAGGAACCTTGTTGCGCTTTACCTGTGCCTGACGCGGCTTGCGGATCAGCTGGTTTACGGTAGGCATATAACCATCCCTTGCAAAATTGTCTTCCAAACCCTTTCGGGCCAATCTATGCCGTCTCCGGCGGCGACACACACATTCATGCGCAAAACGTGGCCCTATCCGACTGCCGGATGGACCACAGAAAGCAGAGGACGCATTCCTCATGCGTCATGCGTGCAGCATTCTTGTCTTCATCGTGCGTCTGGAACCGCGTTTGAGACGCTTGTCCGGTACGAGTCGTTCCGAACGGGTAAGTCTCACGTCGCTTCCGATGGTGGGGCGTTTACTGTTTTACCCCTTCCCCGTCAAGACCGGGCCTGAAAATAATGGCTTTCACCCCTTTCGGAGCAGGCCTGACGACATAAAATTAGTAATTCTTCTGTGCTCGCGCAAGTGCACGCGCCCGGTCCCTTGCGGAACCTTTGCCAAGCCCGATATTGCGCCTTACCATCACCCGACCGCGGGACTCAGCTGGAGGCCCGACAGATACCAATGGAGTTCACTATGGTGTCCACCCCCGACAACGACAACAATCTCGAAGGGCCCATGGTGTTCATCATCATCGGCAAGGCCTATGAGGCAAAAGACACCGAAGGCATAGACCTGCACATCCTGCTGCAGGCGCCTGACGACGATTCGGCCGTCCGGGAGGCGCTCAACGCGCTGTCAGAGGAAGGTTTCATCGAGGCTGACCTCGACCAGATCGGCGTGCTCCAGGAAGAGCCCGTCGAGGAGCCGCACGCCTCCGCCTATCAGGGCGCGCTCGAGGGCGAGGTCGCGATCATCCGCTTCGCCCCTTGAATACTAGGGGATCCGCCGGATTGCCGGCGGATCCCTTGATTGATCCCGTCAGTTCGCCGTCGGCAGGATGTGGATGATCGGCCGTGGCGTCGCGGACGTTTCCGGCGGCAGATCCGGGTAGGTCACTTCAGGAACCTTGCCGGTCAGCGAGTTGAGGAAGGCGACGATCAGGTCGACTTCGTTGTCGTGGAGTTCCTCTCCAAGCTGCGCCGTCCCCATGATGGCGACCGCCTGCTTCAGGTCCCATACCTTGCCCGAGTGGAAGTATGGCGCGGTCACCGCGATGTTGCGCAGCGGCGCGGCGCGGAAGACATAGGAATCGTCAGCCGTGTTGGTGACCTGGAACCGCCCCTTGTCGTTTTCCGGCAGGACGTCGGCGCCGGGCTTCTCAATCAGGCCGAAGGGATAGTACCCCTCCCCGCCGACATTTATCCCGGCGTGGCACGAGACGCAGCCCTTGTCCATGAAGAGCGCGAGCCCCTGCTTCTGCTCCGTCGAGAGCGCATCCTCGTCACCGTTCAGATAGGCGTCGAAGGGAGCGGGCGTGATCAGGGTCGCTTCGAAGGCTTCGATGGCCTTGGCGAAGTTGTCGAAGGTCACGGGGTCCTTCTCGCCCGGGAAGGCTTCCTCGAACCATTCGACATACTTCGGCATCGACTTCAGCGTCGCAATCAGCTGGTCGGGCGTATTGGCCATCTCGACCCCTGCCTGGACCGGCCCCTTTGCCTGTGCCTTCAGGTCTTCGGCGCGGCCATCCCAGAACTGGGCGATGTTGAAGACTGCGTTCAGCGCGGTCGGCGAGTTGCGCGGTCCTCTCTGCCAGCCGTGACCGATAGAGGTCTCGAGGTTGTCGTCGCCGCCGGTCGCCAGGTTATGGCACGAGTTGCACGAGAACACGCCCGATGCCGACATGCGGGGGTCGAACCAGAGCGCCTTGCCGAGCGCGATCTTTTCCGGGGTGATCTTGTTGTCCTTCACCGACGGGATCGTCGATGGCAAGGGTTTGAACATTTCCAGAGCGGTTTCCCTCAGATCAGCGGGAACCGGCTCTGCCGCGAACGCGGCGGTCGCCAGGACGACGCCGAGCGCGACTGACGACAAGAGCATTTTCATTTGAGCCTCCGTTCATGAGTGAACGAGTCTCTTGTAAAGGCCTCCCGGACCCGGGAGTTGCGGCAGGTCAATACATTAGCGCCAACTAATGACAAAGCGCAATGCCTTGACAAAACGCAGAAAACGCCCGGATTTCTCCGGGCGTTTTCATAGGTTCCGACAGGAGGATACCAGGCCTTACTCGGCCGGGGTGCCCTCGCCGGACAGTTCCTGCAACATCGGGGTTGCGGCCGACGCACCGGAGCTCTTGCGGCGTTCCTCGAGGATGAGGTCGTCGCGCGAGGTGGCGATGCGGCGGATCTGGGTCATGGTTCCGCCGGTACCGGCCGGGATAAGGCGGCCGACGATGACGTTTTCCTTCAGACCCTGCAGCGTGTCGGTCTTGCCGGCAATGGCAGCTTCCGTGAGGACCTTCGTGGTCTCCTGGAAGGATGCAGCCGAGATGAACGACGGCGTCTGCAGCGATGCCTTGGTGATCCCGAGCAGGACCGGCTCGCCCGAGGCAGGCTTCTTGCCTTCCTCGATCAGCTGGTCGTTGAGATCGTCCAGCTCGATCCGGTCGACGTTGTCGCCGACGATGTACTGGCTGTCGCCCGCATCGGTGATCTCCACCTTCTGCAGCATCTGTCGAACGATGACCTCGATGTGCTTGTCATTGATGACAACGCCCTGCAGTCGGTAGACTTCCTGGATCTCGTTGACGAGGTAGGAAGCCAGAGCCTCCACGCCCTTGATCGCCAGGATGTCGTGCGGCGCAGGATTGCCGTCGAGGATGTAGTCGCCCTTCTCGATATAGTCGCCGTCCTGAAGATGGAAGGGCTTGCCCTTCGGGATCAGGTATTCGACCGGCTCGACACCGTCTTCCGCCGGCTCGATCATGACGCGACGCTTGTTCTTGTAGTCGCGGCCGAGGCGGATCGTACCATCGATCTCGGCGATGATGGCGTGGTCCTTCGGACGACGGGCCTCGAACAGTTCGGCAACGCGCGGCAGACCACCGGTGATGTCCTTGGTCTTGGCGCTTTCCATCGGAACACGCGCAAGGACGTCACCCTGGCTGACCTTCTGGCCCGGCTCGACGGAAAGGATGGCGTCGACCGACAGCATGAAGCGGGCTTCGCCACCACGGGCGAGCTTCATGATGTTGCCGGACGCATCCTTGATGACGATGGCAGGCTTGAGGTCCGCACCGCGCGGCGTCGAACGCCAGTCGATAACCTGGCGCTTGGTGATGCCGGTCGATTCGTCGGTGGATTCGGAGACCGAGATCGAGTCGACCACGTCCTCGAACTGAACGACACCCTCGACTTCCGTCATCATCGGACGGGTATAGGGGTCCCACTCGGCCAGACGCTGGCCGCGCTTGACCTTGTCACCGTCGTCCACGAACAGCTTGGAGCCGTAGGCGACGCGCTGCGACGACCGTTCCACGCCACGCTCGTCCAG
>JAEZHO010000402.1 GCA_023416545.1 Pseudomonadota bacterium | reverse complement strand
TCGTCCGCATAGAGCGGCAACAGGTTCGGAAACATCACGCCGAATTTTCCGGGGTCGCCGATCCCGTTGAAGGAATGCAGCGTCTCGCGCTTCATGCCGCGCACACCATGTCCATGCATCGCAATGTCAGTCATGACGTCCCCTCCTCGTGCAATCCACGATTATCTTCGTTCTGGAATAATCGCTATGATTGCATTGAGAATTGCAGGACACAACCAACCGCTGACTCAATCTGCGGCTGCGCGGGGTTGTCCGGAGCGTCTCAGCGCTGGAGAAGGGCGACGGCTTCCACATGCGGCGACCAGAGGAACTGGTCCACCGGCACGACCGAGCGGATCTCGTAGCCGCCATCGACCAGCAGCCGCAGGTCGCGCGCCAGGGTGAGGGGGTTGCAACTGACCGCCGCCACCTTCCGGACGCCGGAGCGGGCCAGTTCCCTGACCTGCGCCTCCGCGCCGGCGCGTGGCGGGTCGAAGACGACCGCGTCGAAGACCTTCAGCTCCTGGGTCGTCAGCGGCCGGCGGAAGAGGTCCCGCTTTTCCACCGTCACGGGCTTGAGGCCTTGCGTCGCGCGGGCCGCCTGGTCGAGTGCTCGCAAGGGCTTGTCCTCTCCTTCCACGGCATGGACACGGGCCGCCCGCGCCAGGCGAAGCGCAAAGGTCCCGGAGCCGGCGAAGAGGTCCAGCACGCGTTTCGACTTGCCGACATGGGCGGACACGAGGGCGGCCATGGCGTCCTCCGCCTCCTTCGTCGCCTGCATGAAGGCGCCGGGCGGCGGGGTAACCAGCGCACTGCCGAAATCGACCAGCGGCTTACGCGGTTCGATGAGGATCTCGCCGTTCACGGAGACCCGGGCGATCGCGCCGAGACGCATCACCGTCTCGATCGCCGCCCGCCGTCGCTTGTCGTCGAGGGGCTTCACGCCCTCGGTCGCCACGTCTAGTCCGGAAAGCGTATTCAGCACCGTCAGCCGGAAACTCTCCGAGCCCCCGGCAATGGAAGCCGCAACCGATCGCAGCGCGTCCAGTTGCGCGACGATCGCAGGGGCAGCGACGGGACATTCCTCGATCGAGACGATGTGATTGGTCTCAGCCCGGTTGAAGCCGAGAAGAAGGCCCTTGTCGGTCCGGCGCGCCGTGAAGACCGTGCGCCGCCGCTGGCCGAGACCGCAGGAGACGAGCGGTTCCACCTCCGGCATCAGGCCCTTGCTTCGCAGGGCATCGACGATGAGGCTGCGCTTGAAGGCCCGGTAGGGCGCCTCGGCCAGATGCTGCAGAGAGCAGCCGCCGCACGCGTCCCTGTCCGGGTCGAAATGGCGACAGATGGGCGCCACGCGGTCCGGGGAAACGACGCTCGTCGAAAGAAGGGCGCCATGGCTGCCGTTGCGGGCAATCGCCACCGTTTCTCCAGGCAGTGCGTGCGGCACGTAGACCGGCCCCTCTGCCGTGCTGGCAATTCCGTGCCCCTGGGCGCCAAGCCTGTCGATGGTGACCGTCAGCGTGCTCATCTGTCTTTCATTCCTGCCAGCAGGTATTCCTGGTTGCCGTCGCCGCCGGATATGGGGGAGGGGATGAGGCCGAGGCTGCGCCAGCCCATCTCTTCCGTCAGCCAGGTGTCCAGCGTTGCCGCGACCGCGGGTCCGCTCTCCGGTTCCTTCAGGAGGCCGCCCTTGCCGATTGCCTCGCGGCCCGCCTCGAACTGCGGCTTGACGAGAAGCACGCATATGGCCCCGGGCTCCGCCAGTTTCAACGCCGGCGGCAGGGCGAGCCTCAGCGAGATGAAGGAGACGTCGGAGACGACGAACTCGATCGGCCGGCCATCGAGGTCGTCCGGGCAAAGGGCCCGTGCATTGAGGCCTTCGACGTTCGTCACCCGCGGATCGGTCGCCAGCGAGGGATGCATCTGCCCGTGTCCGACGTCGATCGCCGTGACATGCGCCGCCCCCCGCTGGAGCAGGACCTGCGTGAAGCCTCCGGTAGACGCGCCCACGTCGAGGCATTTGCGTCCCGATGGATCGAGCCCGAAATGATCGAGCGCCGCCACCAGCTTCAGGGCGGCGCGGGAGACGTATTCCTGCGCAGGGTCGTCTATCTCGATTTTCGCGTCGTCGGCAAAGGTCTGGCCGGGCTTGCTGGCGACCTGGCCGTTCACCCTCACGGTCCCGCGCACGATCGCGTCGCGCGCACGCGAGCGGCTGGCGAACAGGCCGAGGGTCAGCAGGAGTTGATCGAGGCGTTGCGGCGGATGATGGGACATGCGCCCTCCATGGAGCCCTTTCGGTCGGGATGCAAGCAGCGCGGCTCGCGGGGCCAAAGGTTGGAGCGGATATCAATCGAATTTTAAGCCGCATCCGGTTGACTGTCGGGAACGCCATTCCCGGCGCTGCCGTCGTCAGGACGGCCCGAAATGACTTCGGCTCCTCAAATCCCTGCTCAGTCACGTAACGGGAAGGCCATGTCGCTCAATAATCTCTCCCTCAACAAGAAACTCATCGGCACGTTTTTTGCGGTCATGTCCGTCTGCCTGCTCGCCTCGGCGATCGTCTTCTGGCAGGTCGTGAAGTCCACCCGCGCCTCCGGAGAGCAGACGCGGGCGCAGGAAATCCTGCACCAGGTGGACAATGCCCTGGAGGCCATGCTCGAGCAGGCCGTCAACCAGCGCGGTTTCCTGCTTTTCCGCAGCGACAGCACCTATAACGAGGTCTTTGCCCAGCGCGACAAAATGATCGCCGCGATCGAGGAGGCCAAGAAGGCCGCAGCCGGGCAACCGGGCTTGATCGCATCGCTCGACCAGATGCGCGCCGCCGCGGACGTCTTCCACACGCAGCTGAGCGAGCCGCAGCTTGCCGCCCGCAGAAGCACCGAGGCGCCGATCGAGGAGATCATCGAGATCGGCAGGAACCAGTCGAGGGGCCAGCTCGACGCCTTCCGCGAAACCGCCGCGAAGATCAAAGAGGACGCCGGCGTGCTCGTCGCCTCGCTGCAGGAAAACCAGGAACGCGCCCAGTGGGACATCATGCTGGCGCTGCTTTTCGGCGGCGCTGCGGCGGGCCTGATCGCGACCGGTCTGGTATGGGCCCTGTCGCGGGCGATCGTCACCCCGATCGTCGGCATGACGAGGGCGATGACCGAACTCGCCTCCGGCAACAACGACATCGAGGTCCCGGCGCTCGGACGGGGAGACGAAGTCGGCGAGATGGCGAAGGCCGTCGCAGTCTTCAAGGATTCCGCCATCGAGAAAATCCGCATCGAGCAGGAAAGCGAGGCGATCCGCGCCGCCGCGGATCGCGAGCGGATGAGCAATGACGAGATCAAGACGCGCGAATCCGGCCAGATCGAGTTCGCCGTGAACGCGCTGGCGACCGGGCTTTCGAGCCTCGCGAACGGCGATGTCGCCTACCGGATCGACACCCCCTTCACCGGCAATCTCGATCGCCTCCGCGTCGATTTCAACGAGGCTGTGGCGAGGCTCCAGGCAGCACTCCAGTCGGTCGGTGCGAATGCGGCGGCCATCAACGCAGGGGCAGAGGAAGTTCGCACCGCCGCCGACGATCTGGCGCGTCGTACCGAACAGCAGGCCGCTTCCGTAGAGGAAACCGCAGCCGCCCTCGAACAGGTCACCACCACCGTCAAGGATGCCGCCAAGCGCGCCGAGGATGTCGGCGAACGCGTCGAGCGCGCCCGTGTCGG
>JAEZHO010000061.1 GCA_023416545.1 Pseudomonadota bacterium | reverse complement strand
TCCGAGCGTATTCGGCGACAGATGCTCAGGCCATCCTCTCCAGGTAGCATGACATCAAGGATGATGAGGTCGAACTCGTTGCTGCGGAGAAGAGCATTCATCACATGACTGTCTTCGGCGACGGTCGGTGTCATGCCGTTCTCATGAACGGTCAGGGCAAGAAGCTTGCCGATTTCCGGATCGTCCTCGACAATCAGGATCTTTGCGTTAGCGCTGGTCACATGCACGCGGTTCGTCTCCTGCCTGAACGCAGACACTATCGTTGCCGCAGGCCGCAGATGTTTCCGATTATTAAATTTTGTTGCGACGCTTGGGAAGGTTGCTGGGTTTTTAGATCGGCAGCATCCAGGAACGGAGACGAGGCGACGGACTGGGCAAGCTTGATCATATCGCCTGCAGGCGAGACCAATGACCGCGTCAGCGATCTTCAGGCGCCCGGTTAGGCAGACCGGAGGAGGGGCGTGATGCTGCGGTCTAGGCGATCGCTGACGCCGCTGAGAATCAGATGCAGAGAGGGAATTACGATCAGCGACAACACCGTGGACACGAGCAATCCGCCAATTACGGCGATTGCCATAGGAGCGCGGAACTCGCCGCCATCCCCGGCCCCGAAGGCTGACGGAAGCATACCTCCTGCCATCGCAAGCGTGGTCATGATAATGGGACGGACGCGCTCCAGGCACGCCTCGACCACTGCTTCGATGCGCGACTGACCCTGCGCCTCCCGTTCGATGGCGAAATCGACGAGCATGATCGCGTTTTTGGTGACGATGCCCATCAGCATCAGGATGCCGATCACAACCGGCAGGGAGATGGCGTGACCGCTTGGGAGTAGAGCTGCCGTCACGCCACCTAGGGAAAGCGGGAGGGACGCCAGAATGGTGAAGGGCGACAGGACACTTTTGAACAGCAGGATCAAGACGATCATGACGAGCAGGATACCCGCTCCCATGGCAACCGCGAAGCTCTCAAAAACCTCCCCTTCCGTGTCGGAATCGCCGGTCGCCTGAACGCGGACGCCATCAGGCAGATCTTTGACACTCGGTAGCTGCAGCAGCCGTTCCATCCCCTGCCCAGAGGTCAACCCTACCGCTACATCTGCGCCGATCTCAATGCTGCGCTGGCGGTCGAGACGGTCGATGGCAGCCACGATTTCGTCGAAGCTGATCTCCGCCACGGCCGATAGGGGAACATCGGCGCCATTCGACCGGGGCACGCGAAGCGTTTCGAATATTGCCATGTCGCTTCGGGCAGTACGATCGAGGAGCACCCGGATCGGGATCTGTCGAGACCCGTCGATATAACTCGCCAGCTGCGAATCGACGTCGCCGACGGTCGATATGCGGATCGTCCTGGCAATCGCCGCAGCGGACACCCCCAATGTTGCGGCCTCGTCCGGGAATACGGTCACCTTCAGTTCCGGGCGCGTGGCGAGGGTGTCGCTGGCTGGAGCGACGAAATTTGGCTCGCTCGCCATCTCCTGCAGAATTCTGTCGGCCGCCTCCTGCACCATGTCGCCATCGGTGCCCAACACGGACACAGAGACGTCGCGGCCGCCACGGCTGTTGAGGAAGCGGAGGCGAGCATCGGGAATGACGGCCAGAAGTTCTTCGATTTCGGCTTCGACATCGAAGGACGAGCGGGTCCGTTCCGATTTGTGTTTCAGATCGATCGAAACGACCGCATGACGCACATCCTCGCGACCACCGATGCTCCATCCGGCACGAACAAGAACGCCCTCCACTTCCTCCAGCTTGCCGATTTGCGCCGATATCGCATCCGTCGTGATGCGAGTGTCGGCAAGCGTCGCGCCCGGCGGCATCTCGACCGTCAGCATCAACCGCCCGGTATCCTCGGCCGGCAAGAACGTCGTGGGCATCGAAAGTAGGGACGTCACGGCCAGCCCGAATAACGCGAAGGCCAGGCTGGCTGTTATCCATCGCCCGCGCAGACTAAGGCGCAGCATTGCTTCGTAAGCCGATGACATTCGGCCTTTGCCGCCCTCGGCGGTCGGCGTACCGGTCATTACGTAGGCAGCCATGATCGGAGTGATCAGGCGAGCAACCACGAGAGAGAAAAACACCGCAACGGCGACAGTGAGGCCGAATTCGCGGAAGTAGAGGCCGACGACACCGCTCATCAATCCTACCGGCGCGAAGACCGCGATGATGGTGGCCGAAATCGCGATGACTGCGAGGCCGATCTCTCCGGACGCGTCGAGCGCCGCGCGATAGGCAGTCTTTCCCATGTTGCGATGACGTACGACGTTCTCGATCTCGACGATTGCATCATCGACGAGAATGCCGGTCACCAGCGTGATAGCCAGCAGACTGAGAATGTTGAGTGAGAAGCCAAACAGGTCGAGCGCGAAGAACGTCGGTATGATCGACAGCGGCAAGGCCACGGCCGCAACCAGTGTCGCGCGCCAGTCGCGCAGGAAGAAAAACACGACAACGATCGAGAGAGCGGCGCCCTCGAGCAGCGTGTCCATCGCGGAGTGATAGTTGCCTGCGGTATAGGAAACGTTGTCGTCGACGAGGGTGAGGCGCAGGTCGGGCTGCGACTTGCGAAGCTCGTCAACGGACCCGGCAACGTCGGCCGCGACAACCACGTCACTTGCTCCTTGCGCTCGATAAACGGCAAAGCCGACGATCTCGGCGCCATCCAAGGTCGCAAAGCTTCTTTGTTCTGAGACTGTATCGCGAACCGTCGCCAGGTCTGCCAGGCGCAACGAATTTTCACCGGAAAGGGCGAGGCGCTGGTTTTCGAGATCCGCCACCGTATGAGCGGCCGCCGCTGTCGTCAGGATCTGTTCGCCGCCGTCCATCTCGCTGCGCCCACCTGACCGCTCAAGCTGGCTCTCCCGAATGGCCTCATTGATCGTACTGACGGACAGCGACAGTGACTGCAGCCGATCAGGATCCACTTGGACCTGAATTTCCCGGTCGGCCCCGCCGACCCGCTCAACCCGCCCGACGTCCGGAAGCCCCTGCAGTTCGCGGGAAACGGCGTCGTCGACGAACCATGAGAGTTCCGCCACCGTCATGTTCTGACTTGTGACGGCATAGGTGACGACGGACTGGGCCTCCTCCTCGACCCGCTCGATCACCGGCTCGTCAATGGTACTCGGAAGGTCCCCTCTGATGCGGGCAATCACGTCGCGGACGTCGGCCATCGCCCGGTCTGGTGAAACCGTCCCGAGTTCAAATTCGACGGTCGTGACGGTTTGACCCTCCCCGATCGATGATGACAGTTCCTTGATGGCCGGCAGCGAAGCGATGGCATTTTCGATCAGGCGGGTCACCTCGGTCTCGAGTTCAACCGGTGAAGCGCCCGATCGCACGACAGTCACCTGCACTCCTGGCGTAACGATTGTAGGGAAGTGGGTGATCGGCAATCTGGCAAAGCTGTAGAGTCCAAGCATTGTAAGTACGACGAACAGCAGAACGGATGGCAGCGGATGGCGGATCGCCCAGGCAGAGATGTCGCCGTTCATCGCACTGCTCCGGTCTCTGCCGTTGCCGCAAGCGAGGCTGCAAGATCATGTGGCGGGGACCGATCGGCAATAATGACCGGCAATACCCGATCCGCCACCTTCAGGAAGCCTCCCGATTTCAGGACGACCATGTCTCCGTCATTGACGCCTTCGACGATCTCAACGAACCCGTCCTGGCGCGTCCCGACAGCGACCTTACGCGTCGCCACGACATCGCCCTCGACGACCATCACGGAGCTTGAGCCGCCTGCGGTCTTCACCGCGCTGCCGGGAAGAAGGATATTCCGGCGAACGGACGCGTTGATGGTGGCTCGCGCGAACATACCGGGTTTCAGACCCTGCGTCGCGTCTAGCTCGATCCGCACTTCTCCGCTCCGCGTCGTCGGATCGAGTTCGGCCGCATTCAGCCTCACGGTGCCGCCGACAGGACGTGCGCCCCCAGGCAAGGCAATATCCGCGCGCATGCCTTCCTCAGATGGAGGAAAGCTGTCTCCGTGACCTTCGCGACGAACTCAATAGCCGCATCCTTGGCGATGACAAAAAGCGGCGCGTCTGCAACGGATGACACGGCACCGACCCGGGCTGAGCGCCTCAAGACAAGTCCCGCCTCGGGCGCACGCACGGTACTGCGCTCGATCGTGAGTTCGATCTCTTCACGCTCACGTGCCGTGATCTCTGCGTCCGCTTCGGCGAGCACCCGCGACTGGCGCGCCAGGTTCAACTCCGCCAGTGCGCGGGCATGCGCGTTTTGATGTTCATCCAGCAACTGCTGGGAAACGGCTCCCTTCGGGTGCAATGCGCGGCTGCGCTCGAGTGTCTTCCTGGTCTCCAGTTCGGTGACGCGAGCGACGTCTACCCTGCTGGCCTCCACCGATACTGCGGCCTTCGCCCGCCGAATGCGCACCGAGATTTTCTGGAGCAGCATACGGGCATCAGTCGTATCGAGCACCGCCAACGCTTGGCCCCTTTCGACACGTGCTCCGCTCTCGATCAGGATTTTCTCGATCACCGATCCCTGAACGAGGGCGTGGACCTGGATCTCTTCCCTTGCCGCCAGCGAACCGACGATCGGAATCCGTTCCGTCACCTCGCCTTGCCGGGCAACGACGACCGTGACCGGTGTCT
>JAEZHO010000384.1 GCA_023416545.1 Pseudomonadota bacterium | reverse complement strand
TCGTCCGCCAGGTTTCCGAAATCAACGATGCCATCGCCGGCATCGCCACCCGTTCGGAAGAACAGGTCGGCGAGCTGAGCGGGATCTCGGCGGATCTTTCCTCGCTTGGCGCCCGGATCGGCGTCACCGCGGGCGATGCGAAAATGGTGGGAGAAGAGGCCGACGACCTTCACACCGTCATCCTCGAGCTCGGCCGGACCGTTCGCGAATTCCGTATCGAACGGACCGTCCGCTACCGCTCCGACCGTGCCAATGCCGCGCCGCCGTCGTCGGGGCGACTGCCGGTCGCGCTCATCGAGGCCGGCGACCTTCTGCCGCCTGCCGACGACGAAATCGAATTTCCCAGAAGACGAGGAATGAACTGATGGCGAGCAAGAAGGCTGCCCAGGAGAATCTTAAATTGTCACCGGTCCTGGACCTGAACGAAGCGTCCGTCCTGCACGGCAAGCTGATGGAGCTTCGTGGCCGCGATCTGAAGATCGACGCCTCGCAGGTCGAACGGCTGGGGGTCCAGTGCGTACAGGTCATCGTCGCGGCGGCCCGCGCCTGGCAGGACGACAAGAAGGCCTTCATCGTCGAGAAGGCATCCGACGCATTCGACAAAACCCTGCAACTCATCGGCATCGATCCTAACCAGCTGACGGCCAAGGAGACCTGAAATCATGAAGAAAAAAGTGCTGACCGTGGATGATTCCCGGACCATCAGGAACATGCTCCTGGTGACGCTCAACAATGCCGGGTTCGAGACGGTCCAGGCCGAAGACGGCGTGGAGGGACTGGAAGTCCTGGAAGACGCCAATCCCGATGTCATCGTCACCGACATCAACATGCCGCGCCTCGACGGCTTCGGCTTCATCGAAGGGGTTCGCCGCAACGAGAAGTATCGCGCGGTGCCGATCCTCGTTCTGACGACCGAGAGCGACGCGGAAAAGAAGAACCGTGCCCGCCAGGCCGGCGCCACGGGCTGGATCGTCAAGCCGTTCGATCCCGCCAAGCTCATCGATGCAATCGAGCGCGTCACAGCCTGAAACTAACGCCTGATCAGGATTTCCTCCGATGGATATGAACGAAATTAAAGAGATCTTCTTCCAGGAGTGCGAGGAACAGCTC
This sequence comes from Pseudomonadota bacterium, assembly GCA_023416545.1. Classification (GTDB taxonomy): domain Bacteria; phylum Pseudomonadota; class Alphaproteobacteria; order Rhizobiales; family Rhizobiaceae; genus Neorhizobium. Next base: position 6,609 of record JAEZHO010000384.1, on the reverse strand, counting down.
GCGGAACTGGAATCGGGGCTTCTGAAGCTCAACGATGGAGATCGCGATCCCGAGACGGTGAACGCCGTCTTTCGTGCCGTTCATTCCATCAAGGGCGGCGCAGGCGCCTTCGGTCTTGATGACCTCGTCGCCTTCGCTCACGTGTTCGAGACGACACTCGATTGCGTTCGCTCCAACCGCCTGGAGCCCACCCAGGATGTCCTGAAGGTCATGCTCAAGTCGGCCGACGTGCTTGCCGACCTGACCAATGCCGCCCGTGACGGCGGTTACGTGGACGAAGCGAGAAGCCGGACGCTCGTCAAGGAACTCGAGGCGCTGGCCAACGGCGAGACGCCGGCCCCGGCCGTCAGGGCCTCCGAGCCGGCCCCGGCTGCCGCAGCACCCGCGCCCAGCGACGACAGCGGCTTCCAGCCGATCCCCTTCTCGTTCGATTCCTTCGACGACGAGCCGGCGGTCGACACCGTGACCTACGAGATTTCCTTCCGTCCGCGCCGCGAACTCTACACCAAGGGCAACGAGGCGGCACTTCTGTTGCGCGATCTCTCGCGCATTGGCGAAATGACCATCAACTGCGACGCGGACACGCTGCCCGCTTTCGACAAGATGGATCCCGAGGAAGCATATTTCACCTGGACGATCGAGCTCGGCACGGCGAAGGGGGAAGACGATATCCGTACCGTCTTCGAGTTTGCCGAATGGGATTGCGACCTGGAGATCAAGGAAGTGTCCGCCGCGGCACCCGCCGACGAGCGCCCGATGATCCCCGTACCCTTCGACCTCTCGGCCCTGGACGAGGGTGACACCGCGTCCGTAACGGCGTCGCCGTCGGTCAATGTCGCCGCGGAAGCCGTCGCCGCTGCGGAAACTGCGACATCGGTGTCGAAGATGGCCGCCGCTGCGGCCCGCGTCGAAAGCAAGGAGGCGTCCGCCGCCTCGACTGCCGCCGCACAGAATGCCGCCGCCGCAGCCGCGGCCGGACAGACGATCCGCGTCGATCTCGACCGCGTCGATCGCCTGATCAACCTTGTCGGCGAGCTGGTCATCAACCAGGCCATGCTCTCGCAGAGCGTCATCGAGAACGACACGACCGGCAGCTCGTCCATCAACATGGGGCTGGAAGAACTCCAGCAGCTGACGCGCGAGATTCAGGACTCGGTGATGGCGATCCGTGCGCAGCCGGTCAAGCCGGTCTTCCAGCGCATGTCGCGTATCGTCCGCGAAGTCGCGGACATGGTCGGCAAGTCCATCCGCCTCGTCACCGAAGGTGAGAACACCGAGGTCGACAAGACCGTCATCGACAAGCTTGCCGAGCCCCTGACCCACATGATCCGCAATGCCGTCGACCACGGCGTCGAGACGCCGGAGAAGCGCCAGGCGGCCGGCAAGGATCCGGAAGGCACGATCAAGCTGACCGCCAAGCATCGCTCCGGTCGCATTCTCATCGAACTTCAGGACGACGGCGCGGGCATCAACCGCGAGCGGGTCAAGCAGAAGGCGATCGACAACGACCTGATCGCCGCGGATGCCAACCTTTCGGACGAAGAGATCGACAACCTGATCTTCATGCCGGGCTTCTCCACCGCCGACAAGATCTCCGACATTTCCGGTCGCGGCGTCGGCATGGACGTGGTGAAGCGCTCCATCCAGGCACTCGGCGGACGTATCTCGATCTCCTCGCGCCCGGGCCATGGCTCGACCTTCACGATGAGCCTGCCGCTGACGCTCGCCGTCCTCGACGGCATGGTGGTGACGGTCGCAGGCCAGACCCTGGTCGTGCCCCTGACCGCGATCGTCGAGACGCTGCAGCCCGAGGCAGCCTCCATCCATTCCTTCGGGGCGAACCAGAGGCTCATCTCGATCCGCGATTCCTTCTGCCCGCTGGTGGATGTCGGCCGGATCCTTAACTTCCGGGCAACCCAGGCAAATCCCGTCGAGGGCGTTGCGCTTCTAGTGGAATCGGAAGGCGGCGGACAGCGTGCCCTGATGGTCGATGCCATCCAGGGCCAGCGCCAGGTCGTCATCAAGTCGCTGGAGGCCAATTACACGCACGTTCCGGGAATTGCCGCCGCCACCATCCTCGGCGATGGCCGGGTAGCGCTCATCCTCGACGTCGATGCCGTCGTGGCGGCATCCCGCGGGCAGTCCCTCAAGCCTGAAGTATCCCTGGCAGCCACGGGTTAAGTGTATGTCATCCACCGCGAAGAACAGCCCGCATTCCAGTCGCGAACTGATCGCCTTCCGCATCGGCGAGCAGGAATTCTGCGTCAACATCATGTCCGTGCGCGAGATCCGGGGGTGGACCCCTGCGACCCCTCTGCCGCATGCGCCGCCGTATGTGATGGGTGTGATCAACCTTCGTGGCGCCGTCCTTCCGATCATCGATCTGTCGGCGCGGCTGGGAATGAAGGACGCGGAGCCGACCGCGCGTCACGTCATCATCGTGGCGCAGGTGAAGTCCCGTATCGTCGGGCTCCTGGTCGAGGCCGTTTCCGATATCCTTACGATTACCGAGGATAGTATCCAGCCGGTGCCGGAGGTCTCCTCCGACCTCGAGAAACAGTATGCGCGGGGGATCCTGTCCATCGACAAGCGGATGATCTGCATGATCGAGCTGGGCTCTCTCTTCCTGCACACGGAAAGCGAAGCTGCATGATGCCCCTGGGCGCAGTCGATAGCCGGCAATCGCCGGACGAAGTCATGGCGAGCGGGGAATACCCGCTGACGCGCCGTGACCTGTCCGAAATTGCGGCGATGATCTACTCCGATGCCGGGATCTATCTCAACGATTCCAAGGCGTCGCTCGTCTATTCTAGACTGTCCAAGCACATTCGTGCGCTGGGACTGAAGGGTTTTCGCGACTACTGCGCCCTCGTGTCGTCGCCGGAAGGGGCGGTCGCACGACGCGAGATGCTGTCGCATCTGACGACCAACTTCACGCGCTTCTTCCGTGAGAACCATCACTTCGAGCATCTGCGCGACGAAGTCCTGCCGGGACTGGTTGCGCGCGCGAAGTCGGGGGGGCGCGTCCGCATCTGGTCGGCTGCCTGTTCCGACGGGCAGGAGCCGTACTCGATCGCGCTGACCGTCCTGTCGGCCCTGCCGAATGCGGCGGACTACGACTTCAAGATCCTCGCGACGGATATCGACCCGAAGATTCTCACCCAGGCCCGGGCGGGGATCTACGACGATAACGCCCTGGAGACGGTCTCGCCCCAGATCCGCAAGCAGTATTTCAAGGAAGTGGATGTTGGCGGCCGCCGGAAGTTCCAGGTCGATGACCGCCTCAAGAAGCTGATCACCTTTAACGAACTCAACCTGATGGCGCAGTGGCCGTTCAAGGGGCAGTTCGACGTGATATTCTGCCGCAACGTGGTCATCTATTTCGACGAGCCGACGCAGATGAAGGTCTGGTCGCGCTTCGCCGCGCTCCTGCCCGTAGGCGGACACCTCTATATCGGCCATTCCGAACGCGTGTCGGGAGATGCCAAGAACCAGTTCGACAATATCGGTATCACCACCTACCGCTACGTCGGTGCCGGGGCGGGGAGGCGGCCATGAACGCACCCGCGCGCGTCCTCGTCGTCGACGATTCCCCCACCATGCGGGGCCTGATCACGGCCGTCCTGAATTCCGACCCCGAGGTCGACGTCGTCGGCCAGGCAGGCGATGCCCTCGAAGCCCGGGCGGCGATCAAGGAACTCAACCCCGATGTCGTCACCCTCGACATCGAGATGCCGAACATGAACGGCCTGGAGTTCCTGGACAAGATCATGCGGCTTCGGCCGATGCCGGTGATCATGGTGTCGACCCTTACCCATCACGGCGCCAACGCGACTCTGGCGGCCCTCGAAATCGGCGCCTTCGACTGCGTGGGCAAGCCTTCCCCCGGCGACATCCGGCCCTTCATGGATCTTGCCGAGAAGGTGAAGGCGGCAGCGCGCTCCGGCCTGCGCCGGAAGGTCTCCCCGCCGCCACCGGCGGTCAGGCCCTCAACGGACTACCGTGTCGGCCGCAAGGTCGTGGCCATCGGATCGTCCACGGGCGGCGTCGAGGCGCTCATCACCGTCCTGCAGAACTTTCCGAAGAACTGTCCGCCGACGGTGATCACCCAGCACATGCCCTCGACCTTCACCAAGAGCTTCGCGGAACGGCTCAATCGCCTCTGCGCCCCGGTCGTCGAGGAAGCGACCGATGGTGCGCGCCTGGAGATCGGGAAGATCTATGTGGCGCCGGGTGGCGAACGCCATCTCGAGATCGTCAATCCCTCGGCCCCGTCATGCCGCCTGGTCGAGCGTGAGCCGGTGAACGGTCACCGCCCGTCGGTGGATATCCTCTTCGAATCCGTTGCAGCCCTGGCGGGCCGCAATGCGATCGGCGTCATCCTGACCGGAATGGGACGCGACGGCGCTTCCGGACTGCTGACGATGCGTCGGGCCGGCGCCCGGACCATCGGCCAGAACGAAAAGACATGTGTTGTCTACGGAATGCCCCGTGTCGCCCAGGAAATTGGGGCCGTTGAACAGCAATTGCCGCTCGGCGCCATCGGCGAGGAAATCCTGAAACTAACTGCTGCCCGAAAAGAAGGTGTGGAATAAAATGTCGCTCGCTGAAAAGATTAAAGTTCTGATCGTCGATGATCAGGTAACCAGCCGCCTGCTCTTGAGTGATGCTCTGACACAGCTCGGCTTCAAGCAGATCACTGCCGCCGGTGACGGCGAGCAGGGCATGAAGATCATGTTCGAGCAGCCGCATCACCTGGTGATCTCGGACTTCAACATGCCGAAGATGGACGGGCTTGGCCTGTTGCAGGCGGTCCGGAGCAATCCGAACACCAAGAAGGCCGCCTTCATCATCCTGACGGCTCAGGGGGACAGGGCGCTCGTCCAGAAGGCAGCCCAGCTCGGCGCCAACAACGTGCTGGCCAAGCCCTTCACGATCGAGAAGATGAAGGCCGCTATCGAAGCGGTATTCGGAGCGCTTAAATGAACGTGCATGCCGCCACCAAGCGGGTCCACATCATTCAGGGCGAGTACAAGGTTGTCGACGACCCGGATGTGGTCCTGTCGACGATCCTCGGCTCCTGTGTGGCCGCCTGCTTGCGTGATCCCGTTGCCGGGGTCGGCGGCATGAACCATTTCCTGCTTCCGGGATCGGGTGGCACGACGTCGTCGGGCGGTGATGCTACCCGCTACGGCGTTCACCTGATGGAACTGCTGATCAACGGCCTGCTGAAGAAGGGTGCGCGACGCGATCGGCTGGAGGCGAAGATCTTCGGCGGAGCAAAGACGATCGCCAGCTTTTCCAACGTGGGCGAGCAGAATACGGCCTTCGCCACCCAGTTCCTGAAGGACGAAGGCATTCCCATCGTCAGTTCCTCGACCGGCGGTGATCATGGGCGCAAGCTCGAATACTGGCCCGTGAGCGGGAGGGCTCGCCAGTATCCGTTGACCGGAGCCGAAACGCAGAACACCGTCGCTCTCGAGCAGCGTCCCGTCCGGGCCCCGAAGCCCGTCGAAAGCTCGATCGAATTCTTTTAGGAGGCCCCGCAGGGGGGCGAGGAAAGCCATGAAAGATATCCTGACGCCGCAAGACGCTTCCCCGGAGCAGTCCCTTCCGGAGGTTCTGATGCGACTTGTGTCGGAACTGCATGACGTGGCCTACCTGATCGAGCGTGTGGAGCCGCAACTCCTCGAACTCGGCGACGCGAATCTGTTGCAGCATCCCGACAGCGTCAAGGTTCTCCAGGGGATCGACCTGGCCGTCCAGAAGACCCGTGGCCTGGCCGAATTCGTGGATACGATCACCGCGACGATCCCGGAAAGCTGGATGGTGGATGTTTCGACCGCGCTCAGCCTCGTCAAGCTTGCCGACATGCGCCGCGCCCTCGCGACCGGCGTCCGGCGTGGCCATAGCCAGCCGCTGAGCAAGGCCGCCGGAGACTTCGACTTCTTCTGATCGCGCCCCGCGAACGGCGTCGCGTCCCCCCTTATCGCGGCTCGCCCAAATCACGTTCCCGAAACGCTCGCACAAGCTTCGGTGCCTAGGGTGATCCTAGGCATAGGCCTGATCCGTATTTGCGATGTGGGAACAGAATGAATCTGTTGACTCAATTCAACCAAGTCTTCGACAATCTGGCCAAGCTCGGCCAGACCAAGCTTATCGCTCTCGCAGGGGTTGGCGTGGTTTCGCTCGCCCTCATTCTTGGTGCCGCGCTTTACGTCAATAAGCCTGCCTACGAGACCCTCTACGTCGGTCTGGAGACCACCGACCTCAACCAGGTCAGCATCGCGCTGGCCGAAGCCAGCATAGATTTCGCCGTCAGTGCAGACGGGACAAGCATCCAGGTGCCGGTCGGCATGACCGGCAAGGCACGTCTGCTGCTTGCCGAACGCGGCCTGCCCAACAGCGCCAATGCCGGATACGAACTCTTCGACAATGTCGGCTCCCTCGGCCTGACCTCCTTCATGCAGGAAGTCACGCGTGTTCGCGCGCTCGAAGGCGAGATCGGTCGCTCGATCCAGCAGATCAGCGGCGTCGCCGCCGCACGCGTTCACATCGTCATGCCCGACGTCGGCAACTTCCGGCGCGGTGACCAGAAGCCGACGGCTT
>JAEZHO010000362.1 GCA_023416545.1 Pseudomonadota bacterium | reverse complement strand
GGGCCAGGATGAGGCCGATCAGCAGGGCCTTCTGCTCGCCGGTGGAGCATCGCCCGGCATCCATGGCCTTCTCGCGGTGGCGGACCAGGAGGTCGCTCCGGTGCGGACCGACAAGGGTGCGTCCGGCGGCCGCGTCGCGATGGCGCCCTTCCGCGAGCAATGCGAGGTAACGCTCTTCCAGTTCCGCTGCCGGCTGGTCGGTGGCATCGTCCATGAAGCCTTCCAGCTGAAGCTCCGGCGAGGGAAACGGCGTCTCGTTGGTGAGACTGCTCAAGAGGCCCAGCATCTCCTGGCGGGCCGCCGCCATGGCGACCCCCAGCCCGGCCATCTGGGCCTCGACTGCCGAGACCCAGGCAGGGTCGTAGCGTCCTTCCGAAAGGAGGCGGTTGCGGCTGCGCATCGCCTTCTCGTAGTCGCTAGCACGCCGGCCGTGAGCCGGATCGATCGAGAGAACCAGCCGGTCGAGGAAGCGGCGGCGATCCGAGGCCGGTCCGGTGAACAGCCCGTCCATCGAGGGCGTGAGCCAGATCACGCTCAGGTGGTCGGACAATTCCTCCGTCGATTTCGCCGGAGTGCCGTTGATCCGCAATTTCCGGCTGACCGGCTCGCCAACCGCGTCGATCCCGGTCCCAAGCGACACCTCGCCTTCCATCCCCTCCAGGTCGACGAAGATGGAGAAGCCACCGCTCGCCCCCACCCGTGTGACATCGGTCAGCGTTGCCCGACGAAGGCCGCGCCCCGGCGAGAGAAAGGAGACGGCTTCCAGGAGGTTCGTCTTGCCGGCGCCGTTGTCGCCGGTGAGCACGACATGCCGGCTGTCCAGCGAAATGCCCGCTTCGGAATAATTCCGGAAGTCGGTGAGCTTGAGACGGGAAAGAAATGCTTTCTGGGCCATGGGCATCCGTGCCTGATAGGCAGGAGCTAAGACTTCTGGGGGGCGAAGGCAAGCAAAGTTCGCGGCCTTGGAACCAATCGTCGCATAGGACGGTTCGTCGCGCGCGACCAGAGAAGGAGCCTGCTATTGTGCTCCCCCGTCGCCTGGGAGGCAGTCATGCCCATACCGAAAGATCAGATGACAACCGACGAAGCTCGCCGCGACCATATCGATATGCTGAAGTTCCTCGCCGTCAACGCGATCTTCGGAGTGCTGCTCGGCATCGGGGTCGCCTTTGCGCTCTACTGGTTCGACCTATATGGCCTAGGAAGCCGTATCGGCCGGTCGCGGACACCGGTCCTGTCCTTCGTGATGATCGCCGCTCCGCTTGCGCTGACCTTCGGCGGTGCGGTAACTGCATCGGCTATCATGCTGATGCCCTACAAGCGGAAGAGCGAGCTTTGAAGCTTGTCGTCCCCTTTCGGGCAATTGAAGGAGTGCAGTGCCGTGGTCGACGATGACGAGAGGGTCGTAAGGCTGGAAGAGACGGTTGCCCATCAGGCAAAGACCATAGAGGAGCTTTCCGAACAGCTCGCCGAGCAGTGGAAGGTTCTCGAGCAGACCCGGGCGAAACTCGACAGGCTGACCGAGCGTTTCCTGGTTCTCGAGGAAGCCTCCGTTGACGCTCCCGCGATCACCAGGCCGCCGCATTACTGAGAGAAAACGCCTCAGCGCCGCGATGGCCTGTCGTGCCGGTCGCGGCGCTGATGATGGACTTATGACAGTCGGGAGGCGAACTCTCGCCTCAGCCTTCGAAGAATTCCTTCATCCGGGCAAAGAAGCCGGTGGATTCCGGATTGTTGTCCTTGGACGAGATTTCCTCGAACTCCTGCAGGAGTTCCCGCTGGCGCTTGGTGAGCTTCTGCGGGGTTTCGATCTGGATCTGGATATAGAGATCGCCCGTCTGTGAAGACCGCAATACCGGCATGCCCTTGCCCTTGAGGCGGAACTGCTTGCCCGGCTGCGTGCCTTCCGGCACCGTGACGCGCGACTTGGTCCCGTCGAGCGTCGCGACATCGAAGGTCCCGCCCAGTGCCGCCGTCGTCATCGAGATCGGCACGGTGCAGAACAGGTCCGCGCCGTCACGCTGGAAGAACTGGTGCGGTTTCACCGACAGGAAGATGTAGAGGTCGCCGGCCGGCCCGCCGCGCGTCCCGGCCTCGCCCTCGCCCTGGAGGCGGATGCGGGTGCCATCCTCGATCCCGGCGGGAATGTTGACGGAGAGCGACCGCTCTTCCGAGACCCGGCCCTGCCCGTTGCACTTGGTGCACGGATCGGAGATCGTCTGGCCGCGGCCGTGGCAGGTCGGACAGGTCCGCTCCACGGAAAAGAATCCCTGGCTCGCGCGCACCCGGCCGGACCCGTGGCAGGTGCCGCAGGTCTGCGGCTGCGTGCCCGGTTTCGCGCCGGAGCCCGAGCAGACGTCGCAGGTGATCGAGGTGGGGACGCGGATCTGTGCGGTCTTGCCGCTGAACGCTTCCTCGAGCGTGATTTCCATGTTGTAGCGGAGATCGGCGCCGCGCTCGCGGCCGCCGGAAGAGCGCCGCGCCCGTCCGCCGCCCATCATCTCGCCGAAGATATCCTCGAAGATATCGGAGAAGCCGCCAGCGCCTGCTCCGCCGAACCCCCCGCCCATGCCGCCGGAGCCCATGCCGCCGGCCTCGAAGGCCGCGTGGCCGAACCGGTCGTATGCGGCGCGCTTCTGGGGATCCTTCAAGGTCTCGTAGGCCTCGTTGATCTCCTTGAACTTCTTCTCGGCCTCGGCATCGCCCGGGTTCTTGTCGGGGTGATACTTCATTGCAAGCTTGCGGAAGGCGCTCTTCAGTTCCTTCTCGTCAGCGGACCGGCCGACACCCAAAGTTTCGTAAAAATCAGCTTTTGCCATGGAGGTAACGGTTCCCGAAAGGATTCCGGCTGCACGATGGCAGCCGGAGTTTCTAGTCGACTATCTCATGAGGGGTCGCCAACGGGCGAGCCTCAGGCCGACTTCTTGTCGTCCTTGATTTCCTCGTAGTCGGCATCGACGACACCGTCGTCATTCTTGCCGCCCTCGGTCCCTTCGGAAGCTTCGGCCTGCTGGGCCTCGTAGATGGCCTGGCCAAGCTTCATCGATACTTCCATCAGCGTCTGGGTCTTCGCCTGGATGTCGTCGGCATCAGGCTCGGAAGCCTCGATGGCAGACTTCAGCGCGGCGATGGCGTCCTCGATGGACTTGCGATCCGCTTCGGAGACCTTGTCGCCGAATTCCTGCAGCGACTTCTCGGTCGAATGAACCAGGCTTTCGGCATGGTTCTTCGCCTCGACGCCGGCACGGCGCTTCTTGTCGTCCTCGGCATGCGCCTCGGCGTCCTTCACCATCTTCTCGATGTCGGCGTCGGAGAGGCCGCCGGATGCCTGGATGCGGATCTGCTGTTCCTTGCCGGTACCCTTGTCCTTGGCCGAAACCTGGACGATGCCGTTGGCGTCGATATCAAAGGTGACCTCGATCTGCGGAACGCCGCGCGGTGCCGGGGGAAGGCCCACGAGGTCGAACTGGCCGAGCAGCTTGTTGTCCGCCGCCATTTCACGCTCGCCCTGGCTGACCCGGATCGTCACGGCCGACTGGTTGTCGTCGGCGGTCGAGAAGACCTGGGACTTCTTCGTCGGGATCGTCGTGTTGCGGTCGATCAGGCGGGTGAACACGCCGCCGAGCGTCTCGATGCCGAGCGAGAGGGGCGTCACGTCGAGCAGCAGCACGTCCTTGACGTCGCCCTGCAGGACGCCGGCCTGGATGGCAGCACCCATGGCGACCACTTCGTCCGGGTTGACGCCCTTGTGAGGTTCCTTGCCGAACAGCTGCTTGACGGTTTCCTGGACCTTCGGCATGCGGCTCATGCCGCCGACGAGCACGACTTCGTCGATCTCGCCTGCAGTGACGCCGGCATCCTTGAGAGCTGCCTTGCAGGGCGCGACGGTCCGCTGGATGAGATCGTCGACAAGACTTTCGAACTTGGCGCGCGTCAGCTTCATCGTCAGGTGCTTCGGACCGGAGGCGTCAGCCGTGATGAACGGCAGGTTGATCTCGGTCTGCTGCGAAGACGACAGCTCGATCTTCGCCTTTTCCGCAGCTTCCTTCAGGCGCTGCAGGGCCAGCTTGTCGTTCTTCAGGTCGATCCCGTTGTCCTTCTTGAACTCGGCCGCCAGGTATTCGACGAGACGCATGTCGAAGTCTTCACCGCCGAGGAAGGTGTCGCCGTTGGTCGACTTCACCTCGAAGACGCCATCGCCGATTTCCAGGACGGAGATATCGAAGGTACCGCCGCCAAGGTCGTAGACGGCGATCGTCTTGCCGTCCCTCTTGTCGAGGCCGTAGGCGAGCGCGGCAGCAGTGGGCTCGTTGATGATGCGCAGCACTTCAAGGCCGGCGATCCGGCCGGCATCCTTGGTTGCCTGGCGCTGGGCGTCGTTGAAGTATGCGGGAACGGTGATGACGGCCTTCTCGACCTTCTCGCCGAGGTAGGATTCGGCGGTTTCCTTCATCTTCTGAAGGATCATGGCGGAGATCTGGGCCGGAGAATAGGACTTGCCCTGGGCCTTCACCCAGGCGTCGCCGTTGTCGCCGTTGGTGATCTCGAAGGGAACGAGGCCCTTGTCCTTCTCGACGGTCGGATCGTCGTAACGGCGGCCGATCAGGCGCTTGACGGCAAACAGCGTATTGGTGGGATTGGTTACGGCCTGGCGCTTTGCAGGCTGGCCGACGAGGCGTTCGCCGTCATCGGTGAAGGCGACCATCGAAGGCGTGGTGCGGGCGCCTTCCGCGTTCTCGATCACCTTCGCATCCTTGCCGTCCATGATGGCGACGCAGGAGTTCGTCGTGCCGAGGTCGATGCCAATAACTTTAGCCATTTTTCTCTCTCCTTTAAGCGAACCGTCTGAACCCCGGGTAGGCATTCCGCTGACAGTTCCTCGAATGGGATGGTCTTGTGTATTCCGGCAGCATTCGCTGCGTCATGCGGCGTATATAAGGAGGGGATTTTTCGACTGCAAGGCAGGCCGCCATGTCGAAGCCAGTAAAAACACACGCAAATGTGAACGTCGACAGGGGGTGCCTGGCGGGCTCGCCTATTGGCCCATGATCAGGTCGTAGAGCGTGGTCTGCCGACGCGGTGCGGGTTCGCTGGGATATCCGACGTCCCCGGGCGGAATGGGGCCGGCGGCATAGCCGTCCCGGCCGCCCGGCGCATTCCGAGCGTCGTCATAGGGACCCCGGTATTCCCGGTAATCGCGGACGGGAGGTTCGCCATGGGGCGTCGGTTCCGCGACGTCGCGCGGCGCCGCGGGTGCGGATGGATATTCGCTTGTCGAGGACCGGCCGGGGAGGACACCTGAAATGATGTCTCCGATCGTCGTCGGCTCCCTTTCCGGTTCGGTGGCCGGCGGCAGCGCAAAGCCGCCATGGCTGCCGAAGAGCGGCGTGGGGGAGTAGCCCGCATGGGCGGAGGTCATGTAGTCCTTCCACGCCTTCGCGGGCAGGCCTCCTCCCGTCACCTTCTTCATCGAGGTGCCGTCGTCATTGCCGAACCAGATCCCCGTGGTCATGATGCTGGTGTAACCCACAAAGATCGCGTCGCGGAAGGACTGGGTCGTGCCCGTCTTGCCGGCCGCCTGCCAGCCGTCCAGCCTCGCGGCCTTTCCCGTCCCCTCCTGGATGACGCGCGTCAGCATGCTGTTCATCGTCGCGACCACGGTTTCGCTGAGGACCCGCGGCGGGTTGTCATAGCTGCTCTCGTGAAGGACGTTGCCATCCGTGTCGAGGATGCGGCGCACGATGTGGGGCGTCGCCTTGTAGCCGCCGTTCATGAAGGGCGCGTAGGCGGCGGTCAGTTCCACGAGCGGTACTTCCGAGGTTCCGAGCGCGATGGAGGCGTTGGGCTGCATCTCCTGCTCGATCCCCATGCGATGCGCGAGACTGACCACTTCGTCCGCTCCGACCTCCATCACCAGTTGGGCGGCGATGGTGTTGAGCGACTGGGAAAGCGCGGAAGAGACGGTCACCTCGCCGCGGTACTTCTGGTCGTAGTTCTCAGGTGTCCATTTTCCGATCCTCACCGGCACGTCGTTGCGAACGGAATCGGGGCGTATCCCGGCTTCGAGCGCCGCCGCATAGACGAACGGCTTGAAGGCGGAACCGGGTTGCCGCTTCGCGGTGACGGCGCGGTTGAACTGGCTCTCGGCGTAGTCCCTCCCGCCGACAAGCGCCCTGATGGCGCCGGTTGCGTCCATCGATACGAGCGCCGCCTGGCTGGCATTGAGTTTGGCACCCTCGTCCTCGAGGACCTCGGTGAGGGCTTCCTCCGCCTTGCGCTCGAGCGAGAGGTCGATGGTCGTCTCCACCATGACGTCCTGGGTCACTTCGCCCAGCAGCTTGCGGACCTCGTCCATGACCATGTCGGCGGCATAGTGTTCTGCGCCGGACCAGTAGCTGCGCGCCTTCGTCGGCGGCTGGGACATGGCCGTCCTGATTTCGTCCTCGGTGACGTAACCCTCTTCCAGCATCGCCCCGAGAACGACCTGGGCGCGCGCTTCGGCAGCCTCGGGGTCGCGCGCCGGAGACAGGCGGGAAGGCGCCTTCAGCAGTCCCGCGAGGAGCGCGGCCTCGCCGAGGTTGACGTCACGGGCGGACTTGTTGAAATACCGCCGGGAAGCGGCTTCGACCCCGTATGCGTTCGAGCCGAAGAAGACCCTGTTGAGATACATCGCAAGGATCTGGTCCTTGTTGAACTTGTGCTCCAGCCAGAAGGCCAGCAGCACTTCCTGGATCTTGCGCTCGAAGGTTCGCTCCGGCGACAGGAACAGGTTCTTGGCAAGCTGCTGGGTGATGGTGGAACCGCCCTGGATCGGCTGGCCGGTGATGTTGTTGATGAAAGCCCGCGTCAGCCCCAGCGGATCCACCCCGAAGTGCATGTAGAAGCGACGATCCTCGATCGCCATGACCGCCTGCGGGATGAAGGGCGACATTTCCTCGAGCGCCAGTGCCTCGCCGCCCGTCGCGCCACGGTTCGCGATCACGGAGCCGTCGGTGGAAACGATCTTGATGTTGGGCGGCCGGTCGGGAATGGCCCAGGTGCTGGCGGCCGGCATCTGCGCGCCGTAATAGAGAACGAGCCCGCCCACGGCGATGCCCACCCATATGCCGAGAACCACGCACCAGTAGAAAAGCTTGCGAAGGGGCGCGAGAAGTCCCCCGGACTGTCGGGTGCGCTTGGTCTTGCGGGGAGCGCGACGGGTGGTCTTGCGCGCGGAGGCGGCTCGTCTGTTGCCGCCGCCGCCAATCCGGTCTTCTGAACCAAGCCGCAGGTCCGAATCGACATACTCGTCATCTTCGAAGGATGGCTCGACCCTTTGTCCCGATTTCCGCTTCGCCGCCATGTCGCGTCGGTCACCCCCGTCCTCAGCCGGCCGCGACCGGCGGTTGCACATCGCCCGCGCAATCCGCTGGACTTTAAATGCGGCGATTTAAGGGGGCGTTAACCGGAACGCAGCCCCCGACTTCGCGCGGCGAGGCGGAACAATGTGGC
>JAEZHO010000330.1 GCA_023416545.1 Pseudomonadota bacterium | reverse complement strand
CCCGCCATAGGCGTGCGCGAAGGCGACGAAATCGGGGTTGACCAGATCGGTGCCGCTGACGCGGCCCGGATATTCCCGCTCCTGGTGCATCCGGATCGTCCCGTAGGTGCCGTTGTTCACCAGCACGGTGATGATCGGCAGGTCGTAGCGGACCGCCGTGATGAACTCCTGTCCGTGCATCATGAAGCAGCCGTCGCCGGCAAAGCAGATCACCTCGCGCTCTGGGAAAAGCTGCTTGGCCGCCACGGCGGCCGGCAGGCCGTAGCCCATCGAACCGGAGATCGGGGCCGCCTGGGTGTTGTAGCGGCGGAAGCGGTGGAAGCGGTGCACCCAGGTGGCGTAGTTGCCGGCACCGTTGGTGAAGATCGCGTCCTGCGGGGTATTGGCCTCGATCCACTCCATGATCGGTCCCATCTGGACTGCGCCCGGTCCCGTCCGCGGCGGCGTCGACCACTTCAGGTAGGCGTCGTGCATGGCCGACTTCCGTTCGGCCCAGAGAGGCAGAGCCGGCGGCTCGAGCGCCTCGAGGGCGGCACTGAATTCTGCAGGGGCGGCGCAGATGGCGAGATCCGGACGGTAGATGCGGCCGAGCTCCTCCGGGTCGGGATAGACGTGGACGAGCTTCTGCGAAGGGTAGGGGATATCGATCAGCGTGTAGCTCGAAGACGGCATTTCCGACATGCGGGCGCCGACGAGGACGAGGAGGTCGGACTCCCTTATCTCCTTGGCGAGCGCCGGATTGATGCCGATCCCGACGTCGCCGGCATAGCTCGGATGCATGTGGTCGAACAGCATCTGCCGGCGGAAGGAACATCCGACCGGGACCTTGAAGCGGCTCGCGAACTCCTGGAAGCGGGCGACGGCTTCCGCGTTCCAGCGCGTGCCGCCGAGGATGAACATCGGTCGTTGCGCCTCCTTCAGCATCGCCTCGAACTGCTTCATCTGGCTCGGGCCGGGATGGGCCTCCACCGGGGTATGGGCCATGGCCTGCGGGGCCTCGACCTCATCGACCAGCATGTCCTCCGGGAGCGTCAGCACCACGGGGCCGGGACGTCCGGAAGTGGCCACCGCAAAGGCGCGGGTGACGAATTCGGGGATGCGCCGGGCGTCGTCGATCTCGCCCACCCACTTGGCGAACTCGGTGAAGGCGCGGCGGTATTCGACCTCCTGGAAGGCCTCGCGCTCGCGGGCATCGCGCTGGACCTGGCCGATGAACAGGATCATCGGGATCGAATCCTGCCGGGCGATGTGGAGGCCGGCAGACGCGTTGGTGGCGCCAGGACCGCGGGTGACCATGCAGATGCCGGGCTCGCCGGTCAGCCTGCCCCAGCAGTCGGCCATCATCGCGGCGCCGCCTTCCTGGCGGCAGACCAGAACCTCGATGCCGCTGTCATAGAGCGCGTCCAGGACGGCGAGATAGCTTTCTCCGGGCACGCAGGATACGCGCTTGACGCCGTTCGCCTTCAGCGCGTCGACGATCAGTTGGCCTCCGGTCTTCATCGGTCTTTCCCCTTCATTTCGATTTCTTCGAGTTCCGCCAGCACGGCGGCCGTATGTTGGCCGAGCGCCGGGCTCGGACGGTGGTAGGCAAGCGGCGTCTCCGACAGGACGATCGGCGTGCGCACACTCGGAATGACGGTCCCGTCTTCCGCTTCCAGGTCGACCCGCAGTTGGCGTGCCTTCACCTGCGGATCGTCGAACATTTCGGCGATAGAGTTGATCGGCCCGGCGGGGACGGCGTTTTCGCCACAGGCGGCAAGCAGGTCCGCCTTCGCCCACTTTTCCGTCTCCGCGAGGATCAGGCGCCGCACCTCGACCCGGTTGGCGACACGCGCCTTGTTGGTCGCGAAGCGTTCGTCGTCGGCGAGCGCCTCAATGCCCAGAATGCGGCAGAAGCGGCGGAACTGTCCGTCATTGCCGACGGCGAGGATGACATGGCCGTCGGAAACCGGGATCACCTCGTAGGGACTGATGTTCGGATGGGCGTTGCCGAGCCGCGTCGGGGCGGTGCCGGAGATCAGGTAATTCATGTTCTGATTGGCGAGGACCGCGGACATCACGTCCAGGAGGGCCATGTCCACGAGCTGTCCTTCGCCCGTCCTCATGGCGTGGATCAGCGCCGCCTGGATGGCGGTCACCGCGTAGATGCCGGTGAAGATGTCGGCAATCGCCACGCCCGCCTTCATCGGCTGGCCGTCGGGCTCGCCGGTGATCGACATGAACCCCGACATGCCCTGCACGATGTAGTCGTAGCCGGCGAGGCTCGCATAGGGCCCGTCCTGGCCGAATCCGGTGATGGAGCAGTAGACGAGCCTCGGGTTGATCGCCTTGAGGCTTTCGTAGTCGAGGCCGTATTTCTTCAGGCCGTCGAGCTTGAAGTTCTCGATCACGACGTCTGCGGTCGCCACCAGCCGGCGGACGATCTCCTGGCCCTCCGCCGATTTCAGATCGACGGCGATCGACCGCTTGCCCCGGTTGGTCGCGTGGTAATAGGCGGCGGACAGGTTCGTCCCGTCCTTGCCCTCCACGAAGGGGGGGCCCCAGGCGCGGGTGTCGTCGCCCCCCTCCGGATGCTCCACCTTGATGACGTCGGCGCCCATGTCGGCGAGCATCTGCCCTGCCCAGGGGCCCGCGAGCACGCGGGCAAGCTCGATCACGCGGATGCCGGCGAGCGGCGGCTGCTTTCGGGTATTCTCGTTCATGGGATGTTTATCCGGGGCGCGACCGCGGCTTCGGCGGTCGTTACTGGTTTGGCCGCGACGCGTCGTTCGCGCCAGATGATGTAGAGGCCGGAGCCGATGATGATGGAGATGCCGAGCCATTTCACGGCATCGGGGAAGTCACCGAAGACGAGCCAGCCGAAGAGGGTGGCCGAGACGATCTCGAAATACTGGAGCGGCGCAAGAACGGATGCGGGCGCCACCCGATAGGCGTAGACCGCGAGGATGCCGGACAGGGCGGCGAAGAAGCCCACGCCGACCAGCCAGAGGGAGACGGTGAGGTCGGGCAGCGAGGGGGTGAGGAATTCGACGTCCGTCAGGTCCCCGGCGAGAAGCAGCAGGGCGCAGATCGGGATTCCCCAGACGGACATCTGGAACTGCATGGCCCAGGGGTTCTCACGCGGCGCCAGCGCCCGGGTCATGAGGGCGAAGACGGCGACGCAGAAGGCGGTGATGACCGGAAGTGCGGCAATCAGGCCGACCTCCTCGAAGCTCGGGCGGATCACGATCATCGCCCCGATGAAGCCGACGCCGCAGGCCGTGTACCGCCGCCAGCCGATCGTCTCGCCGAGGAAGATGCTGGCGAGGATGGTCAGGATGATGGGTTCGACGAAGAAGATCGCGATCGCGTCCGCGACCGGCATGACGGCGAGGGTCGCCACGAAGCAGATCATCGACACGGTGATGATCGCCGCGCGGATCGCGTGGTAACCGCTCATCCGCCAGGAGAAGTTCCGCCAGAGCCCGTGCCAGAGGACGATGGGCAGCATGAACAGCGCCTGGAAGACGAACCGCGCCGCGGTAATCATCGTCGGAGACGTGCTGTCGGTCGCAAGCTTCGAGAAGATATCGATCAGCGGTGCCGCCAGCATGGCCAGCAGCATCAGCAGGAGGCCGTTCACGACCGCCGTCGTGGGTGCGGATGGCGTGGCGGGGCCACCGGTCGGTGAGGTCATGCTTTCCACTCTTGCGACATGCGGCAGGCCCGACGTCGCTGCCGCGAACAAGCTATAGCCAAGGGCAGGGCGGAAGGCACTTGATGAAATGTCATCACTTCATTCCGTTTGCGGGGCGATCGCGGCGCGCGCCCACCGTGCGAAGTCCTCCATCGCCTGCTTTCCCACCCTTTCCTTCAGGGTCTCGTGCCGCGTGCCGGGCCATATGCGGGTGGTGACATTCCGGAAGCCCTTGCGCGCCATCAGGTCGGAAAGCCACAGGACCTCGCGCCCGCCGTTCGTGGCGGGATCGTCCGCGCCGCCGGCAAGGTTGACGGGGATCGTCCGCGGCAGCCGGTCCAGCATGGCCGGTCCCCTGAAGGCGAGGCTGACGACGTCGTTCCAAAGCGAGATGCTCGCATCGTAGCCGCAGAGCGGATCTGCAAGATAGGCATCGACTTCGGCCGGATCGCTGTTCAGCCAGTCGAATTCGGTGCGCCAGCCGGGGATCGACCGGCCCCAGCTGCGGAAGGTCGCTCTCGGCAGGATGGCGCTCGGCACATCGGCACCCATCAACGCCTTCTCCGCACGCAGGACCAGCTGCGCGAAACGGCCCGAGGCCCCGAGATGGAAATTGGAGTTCCAGAGTGCGAGCCCCCGGAAGCCTTCGGGGTGCCGGCAGGCGGCGTTGAGGGCGATGAGGCCTCCCATGGAATGGCCGAAGAGGATGACCGGCAGGCCCGGATGTGCGTCGGCCGCGAGGTTCCGCATCGCCCGGACGTCGTCCACGACCCTGGCGACGCCGTCGCGCACCGCAAACCTTCCCCGCACGGCATCGGGCGCCGTCGTCTCGCCGTGGCCGCGGTGGTCGTGGGCATAGACGTGGAAACCGTTGGCGCTCATCAGCCGGGCAAAGTCGCCGTATCGCCCGGAATGCTCGACCATGCCGTGGCAGATCAGGAGAACGCCGCAGGGGGACGCGGCGGCCGCCTCGTGATGATAGGCGAGACTTGCCCCGGTCGGGCTTTCCAGCCGCCTGGTTTCCTCGAACATTGTCCTGCCCCTCCGCTCGCGCATTGCTCCCGGCGCCCGTTTCGCCTAGATAGCGTCCAAACCCCCAGACGCCGGAGCATCATTTCTAATGGCACGCCAGTTCATCTATCACATGGCCGGACTGAACAAGTCCTACGGCAGCAAGAAGATCCTCGAAAACATCCACCTGTCCTTCTATCCGGACGCGAAGATCGGCATCCTCGGCCCGAACGGCGCCGGCAAGTCGACGGTCCTGAAGATCATGGCGGGGCTGGACAAGGAGTTCACGGGCGAGGCCTGGCTCGCCGAAGGCGCGACCCTCGGCTACCTGCCGCAGGAGCCGCAGCTCGACGAGAGCCTCAACGTCTTCGGCAACGTCATGGAAGGCGTGGCCGACAAGAAGGCGATCCTCGATCGCTACAACGAACTGATGATGAACTATTCCGACGAGACCGCGGAAGAGGGCGCCAAGCTCCAGGACATCATCGACAGCCAGAACCTCTGGGACCTGGAAAGCCAGGTCGAGATGGCCATGGAGGCCCTGCGCTGCCCGCCCGGCGATGCGACGATCGACAACCTCTCCGGCGGTGAGAAGCGTCGCGTGGCGCTCTGCCAGCTTCTGCTTCGCCAGCCCGACCTGCTGCTCCTCGACGA
>JAEZHO010000297.1 GCA_023416545.1 Pseudomonadota bacterium | reverse complement strand
GCCTGGTGGCGATCGTGCTCGCCGTCTATTCCGGCAAGCGCGCATCCGAGATCGCCAGCACCGACGCGATCGAGATCTTTGACCGCATCGGCCTGGTGGAGCATCTGTCTTCGCAGCGCGCCAACGGCCTGCGCTCCATGGTCAATCGCATCCGCGACGAGGCACGGCTGAAGACGGCCGCCTGATGGTTCATGGCCTGGAGAGCGGCGGACGGTAGCCGTCCGTCCCCCAATGGTGGCTCCTGCGGGGCTGCGAGATCGGTGGCGCGTAATGGCGGGCGAGCGCCTGCAGGGCCGCCCGCAGCATCAGCTTGGCGGAGCGCGCCGGCCACTGCCGCTCCCGCTCCACCGTTTCCAGGCCTTTCTCGAAGCAGCAGACATCCACGGCGACACCGGATAGTTCCGGCCCCATGGCCTCGACGGCTCGCGAGAAGCGCTCGCGGGCGGCAATGGCGCAGTCGGCAAGGTCCGCCTGCCCGCCGGCCTGCCCCTTGCCACGGCTGGAAAGCCGCGGCTCCCAGCGGGCGGTGACGCTCTGACGCAACCGGGCGCGATGGAAGTCCGACAGGAGCCGCTCGCCGGCTGCCCGCGCCTCTTCCGGGAAGAAGTCCTCGCCGGACCGATCCTTGAGACGGGCGAGCAGCGAGAGCGGCGATTCGGCGAGGTTGCGGCGGACGGGCTGGCGCCGCCCCTCGTATTCCACCGACTGTCCGACCTCGATCCGGTGCTGCCCGGCAAAGCCGTCGTCGGGCAGCATGGCGCGGCGCAGGAAGGGCGCTGCCGCATCGGTCGCCGCCACCCGGCTGCCGCTGCGGGAAAGGAGCCCGAGGCTTTCGGCGCGGGCCACCAGGGCGGCGGAAAAGGTTCCGGCATCCTCGCCGAGCCGAAGGACACCGCCCTCGCCGGCGGTCATCTCGCAGGGGCCGCGCAGCAGGCGGCGGAGCAGGCGAAGGAGTTCCCGCCGCTCGGTCTTCGTCCAGTCATTGGTCATGGCCGACCCTCTGGCCGACCCTCTGGCCGGCCCTCATGGCCGGCGACCTCCAGGGTTCCGAAGACGGCGACGACGATCCGCTCGACGGCGGTGATGAAGTCGTCGAAGACGGGATCGTCGCGGCGATCCTCGACCACGTGGCAGGCATGGCGGACGGTGGTGCGGTCGCGGCCGAAGGCCTCGCCGATATCGGTCTGCGAGATCCTCAGCGCCACATGACAGACATACATGGCGATCTGCCGGACATGGCAGGCCATCCGGCGCCGGTCGCGGCGGATGAGCACGCGGTCGCCGAACAGCAGGACCATCTCCCCCACCAGCTGGCGGACGATGCGGCAGGTGGTCTTCAGCGGGGCGGAATGAATGGTGTGCGGAGGCCAGCGGACCTCCACCGGCGGCAATGGCGGAGCAGCGGCAACGGCGTGGAATTCTCTCTCGGATGACATGACAACTCCCTCGATAGGAATTTATTCATACATCCGTAATCGGAGGCGGGGATATGAAATTTATGCGGCCGCCGGAGCCATCTCTGATTTCAAACGGTATTTTCGTCGCAGCGCGACGAGCATATGTGAATTTCTTCCTCTCGCCATCCCCGCACACCCGCAAAAAGAAAGGGCCAGACGCGAGGCGTCCGGCCCTTTGAAATGCAGTCGGTCGAGCTTCGGCTTACTTGCCGCGCTTGCGGCGCTGTCCGAGGCCCATCTGCTTGGCGAGACGCGAGCGGGCTTCCGCATAGGCGGGTGCCACCATCGGGTAGTCGGCGGGGAGGCCCCACTTCTCCCGGTATTCCTCGGGCGTCATGTTGTAGTGCGTCATCAGGTGCCGCTTCAGCGACTTGAACTTCTGTCCGTCCTCGAGGCAGATCAGGTAATCTTCCTCGATAGACTTCTTGATCGGCACGGGCGGCTTCGGCTTTTCCGAAACAACAGCAACCGGCGCCGGGGCCGAGGTGTTGCTGAGGGCCGCGTGAACGTCCGAAATGAGGTGGCTCAATTCGCCCACCGGAACTACGTGATTGCTTACATAGGCCGCGACGATATCTGCCGTCAGTTCGACCAGAAGGCTGTCTGCCTTGGTCGGTGCCACATCAGTCATAGGACGTCTCCTGTCTTTTCTTATTGTTGGAGTGGCGCGTTGTGGAAAGCCGCGCCACATGAAGATTCTCAATGTCGCCAGAGACGAGGCACCCGAAGATGCCCGCTCATCCGCGGCCCGAACCGCAGTAGAGCTTGAACGCACTGCAGAAAGAAGCAACGGAACCCGGCCGGAAAACCTAGCGATTGGGAATGCCTCGTCTCCGCACCGGAGACACGCATCTTTCAAGCAAGCATCACGCTTGGCTGATATTCACGTACCACCAAGTAAACGGAAATTCAAAGAACTAAGTTCAGTCTTGGGGAAGTTTTTCCGATTTTACCACAAGTCGAGCGGACCCTGTGAACTTTTGTCACATGCAGACTGCGACAATTTTCCCCTGAATCTTGTGGCGCTAAACCTTTTCTTCGTCTTTTCGCATGTCGTCCTGAACCGAGATATCCGATAGCGGATAACCGGTGTCATGCGCGGCCTTGGCAAGAAGATGCGCCGAGACGGGGGCCGTGAGCACGAAGAAGAAGAAGCCGGCCAGCGAACGCGCCAGAATGGCGATGTCGGCGGCGTGGATCCCGACCGCGATCAGCATCAGCGCCGAACCGACGGTGCCGGCCTTGGAGGCGGCATGCATGCGCGAATAGAGATCGGGAAAGCGGTTGATGCCGAGAGCCGCCGCAAGGACGAAGATGGCGCCGACAAAGATCAGCGCGGCGGTGACGAGCGCGAGCAGGATTTCCATCACGGCGTCTCCTTCTTTGCCGGCTTTGCCGGCCTTGCGGGCTTGACGGCCTTGGCTGGCTTGGCTGGCTGGACAGGCTCGGCGGGCGTGGCCGTTGCGGCAGGCCTCACAGTCCTGGCGGGCTTTGCGGCCACCACCGGCTTCCTGCCCTTGCGCGCGCCCTCCGCTGCCGCGGTCTCGGCGACGACCGCAGCCTTGCCGGCGGCCTTGGCCTTGGCGATCTTCACCTTGGCGGCACTCGCCTTCGTCTGGTCGGCCTTGCGCAGCACGGGTCTGGCGGGCGCAGGCTCGGCGGCTGGAT
>JAEZHO010000257.1 GCA_023416545.1 Pseudomonadota bacterium | reverse complement strand
GTACCGAACAGCAGGCCGCTTCCGTAGAGGAAACCGCAGCCGCCCTCGAACAGGTCACCACCACCGTCAAGGATGCCGCCAAGCGCGCCGAGGATGTCGGCGAACGCGTCGAGCGCGCCCGTGTCGGCGCCGAGAAGTCCGGCGAGGTCGTTCGCAAGGCGGTTTCCGCAATGGAGCAGATCTCCAAATCTTCGAGCGAGATCATCAACATCATCACCGTCATCGACGACATCGCGTTCCAGACGAACCTGCTGGCGCTCAATGCCGGAGTGGAAGCCGCCCGCGCCGGCGAAGCCGGAAAGGGCTTTGCGGTCGTGGCGCAGGAGGTGCGCGAACTCGCCCAGCGCTCGGCCAATGCCGCGAAGGAGATCAAGTCGCTGATCACCACGTCGGGCGAACACGTCGATTCCGGCGTCGCCCTGGTCGGCCAGACGGGCAAGGCGCTCGAGGCGATCGTCGGCGAGGTCCAGGAAATCGACGAACACATCCGGGCGATCGTCATCTCCACCCGGGAACAGTCGACCGGCCTCCAGGAAATCAATGTCGCCGTCAACACCATGGACCAGGGCACGCAGCAGAACTCCGCCATGGTCGAGCAGCAGACCGCCGCCAGCCATTCGCTGGCAAGGGAAGCGGAATCGATGAACTCCCTGCTGCGCCAGTTCAACCTCGGAGGCGGCACAACCGGCAGCGTGGCGCGCGGTGCGGCAACAGGTGCTGCCACAGGCGCGCCGTCGCGGTCCCCGGCCCAGGCGCCGGCTGCCTCCATGGCGGCTCCCGCACGGGCGGCAGCACCGGCATCCCGGCCCGCGATCGAGCCGACGTCGGGCCGGAAGCCTGCGCCCTCGACACCCTCCTCGCGGCCCGCGCCGTCACCGGCGAGCGCCCTGCACGGGAAGCTGTCCGCAGCCTTCGGCGGCGGGTCCGCTGCCGCGAAGCCCAGCGCCGACAGCTGGGAGGAATTCTGATCCTCGCGGGCATGGAGAAACGCAAAACGGCCGGGTCATGCCCGGCCGTTTTGCTGTCCAGAAGATGAAGGGCGGGTCAGTTCACCCCGCCGCCCCGACGTCCACGCCCTTCTGTCCCAGCGCGCTGAAGACGGTGGAGACGATGCCGGCACGGTCGAGGCCGGCCCTGGCATACATTGCGTCCGGGCTCGCCTGCTCCATCCAAAGATCGGGCAGCACCATCGGCCTCACCCTGAGACCCTGGTCCAGCAGACCCTCGGAGGCCAGGAAGTGCATGACATGCGAGCCGAAGCCGCCGATCGCACCCTCTTCGATGGTGATCAGCACGTCGTGATGGCGGGCAAGCTGGCGGATGAGGTCGCGGTCGAGCGGCTTGGCGAAGCGGGCGTCCGCCACCGTCGTGGAAAGGCCCGCCGCATCGAGGTCTTCGGCCGCCAGCAGACAGTCGCGGAGACGGGTGCCGAAGGAAAGCAGCGCGACCCTGGTCCCTTCCTTGACGATCCGGCCCTTGCCGATCTCGAGGATCTGGCCACGTTCCGGCATTTCGACGCCAACACCCTCGCCGCGCGGATAGCGGAAGGAGATCGGGCCCTCGTCGTAGGCGGCGGCCGTCCGCACCATGTGCTTCAGTTCCGCCTCGTCGGCTGCCGCCATCACCACCACGCCGGGCAGGGTGGCGAGGAAGGTCGTGTCGAAGGAGCCCGCATGCGTCGGACCGTCGGCGCCGACGAAGCCCGCCCGGTCGATCGGGAAGCGCACCGGCAGGCCCTGGATCGCCACGTCGTGGACGACCTGGTCGTAGCCGCGCTGCAGGAAGGTGGAATAGATCGCGCAGAACGGCTTGAACCCTTCTGCGGCAAGCCCGGCCGCAAAGGTCACGGCATGCTGCTCGGCAATCCCGACGTCGAAGGTCCGCGACGGGAAGACCTCAGCCAGCTTGTCGATCCCGGTGCCGTTCGGCATGGCGGCCGTGATGCCGACGATCTTCTCGTCGAAGCGCGCTTCCTGCACCAGCGATTCGCCGAAGACGCTGGTATAGCTCGGCGCATTGGGCTTGGCCTTGGCCTGCGTTCCGGTGATGACGTCGAACTTGTTGACGCCGTGATACTTGTCGGCGGCGGCCTCCGCGGGCGCGTAGCCCTTGCCCTTCTGGGTGCAGACATGGATCAGCACGGGGCCTTGTCCGTTGTCGCGCACGTTGCGCAGCACGGGCAGAAGATGCTCGAAGGAATGCCCGTCGATCGGGCCGATATGGTAGAACCCCATCTCCTCGAACATGGTGCCGCCGGTCACGTAGCCGCGGGCGTGCTCCACGGCGCGGGTGATGGCGCGGTCGACGCCCTTGCCGAGATAGGCCGTCAGCTTCTTGCCGATTTCCCGCACGCCCATGTAAGTGCGCCCGGAGGCGAGCCGCGCCAGATAGGCGCTCATCGCCCCGGTCGGCGGCGCGATCGACATGTCGTTGTCGTTGAGGATGACGATGAGGCGTGCGTCGAGCGCGCCCGCATTGTTGAGCGCTTCATAGGCCATGCCGGCCGACATCGCCCCGTCGCCGATCACCGCGATGACGTTGCGCTTCGATCCGCTGAGGTCCGCTGCTACCGCCATGCCGAGGCCCGCCGAAATCGACGTCGACGAATGGGCGGCGCCGAAGGGGTCGTATTCGCTTTCGGCCCTGCGGGTGAAGCCGGAGAGCCCGTTTTCCTGGCGCAGCGTGCGGATGCGGTCCCGACGGCCGGTCAGGATCTTGTGCGGATAGCACTGGTGCCCGACGTCGAAGATCAGCCGGTCGTCCGGCGTGTTGAAGACCTTGTGGATGGCGATGGTCAGTTCCACCACGCCCAGTCCGGCGCCGAGATGCCCGCCCGTCTTCGAAACCGCATCGATCATCTCGTCACGAACTTCGCGGGCGAGTTGCGGCAGGTCGCGATCCTCGATCATCCGGAGGTCGGCTGGGAACTTGACCGCGTCGAGCAGGGGAGTCTGGGGTGGGGATGTCACGGAGTCTGGCCTTTTCTGCTCTTTCCGGATGCTGCTGTTCTCCAAAATGAGGAGGAACGAGGCTTTTTCAAGTAAGTGCCTTAGCGGATTTCACATATTGGGCAAGGGTACAAACTCCTCTTCGTCCCCAGGTACGATGTCGAAGCGCCCGGTGCGCCACTCTTCCTTCGCCTTCTCGATCCTGTCGCGGGAGGAGGAGACGAAGTTCCACCAGATGTAGCGCCTGGAATTGAGCGCCGCGCCGCCGAACAGCATCACGTGACAGCCCTGCGGCCCTGCCTCCAGGGTGATCTCGTCGCCGGGGCGGAAGACGAGCAACTGGTCCGCCGCGAACCGGTCGCCCGCAATCGCGAGTTCTCCGGACAGGATGTAGACCGCCCTTTCCTCGTGGGCCGCCGGAAACGGAAAGCGCCGGCCCGGCTCGAGCCGAAGGTCGACATAGAGCGTATCGGTGAGGACGGGCACCGGCGAGGAGAGGCCGGCGAAGTCGCCGATTACCACGCGACCGCTCGCGCCGTCGCTGTCGATTAGGGGCATCGCCTCGAAGCCGGTATGGGAGAAGGCCGGGTCGATCTCCTCCCGGTCGTCGGGCAGGGCGAGCCAGGTCTGCAGGCCGGAAACGGAAAGCGGCCGCCCGCGCAGGTTCTCCGGGGTGCGCTCCGAATGGACGATCCCGCGCCCGGCGGTCATCAGGTTGACGTCGCCCGGCCGGATGACCAGTTCCGTCCCCAGGCTGTCGCGATGCTTGATCTCTCCGTCCAAGAGATAGGTGACCGTCGACAACCCGATATGCGGATGCGGCTTGACGTCGAGCGCCTCGCCGGCGCGCAGCAGCGCGGGGCCCATGCGGTCGAAGAAGATGAAGGGGCCGACCAGCCTCCGCTGGCGGCTCGGCAGGGCGCGGCGGACGGCAAAGCCGCCGATGTCGCTCGACCGCGGGATGATGAGGTTCTCGATGGCGTCGCAGGCAAAGCTGTCGCCGGCCTGCGGATCTGTTCCGGGGAAGAAGGACATGAAGGTCTCCTGTAGCGCCAAGCCTAGCGGAAGGCGACCCTCTTTGCCAGTTGGGCGTGTTCCGGTTAGCGGCCAGCCCCGCCGATCAGCCGGCTCCATTGCTCGCCGGCGAGCCCGTTGAGGAAGGCCTCGCCGGAACGCACCCTCGCAAGGATGGCCTCGTCGCTGGAATGAACGATGCTGGAACCGGTGTTGACCAGCGCAAGCCGGCGTCCCAGCATGGCGTCCATGAAGGCGGGCTGCATGCGTCCGCGCACAAGGCTCGCCCCGCGCGTTGCGGCATCCGCCAGGAGCGCGTCGACCACCGCGCCTTCCTGTCCCGGTAGGGCGAGGAGTTGCAGTACCCGGGCGCTGGAGTTCGGTCGCAGGTGGTAGAAGCCGGCGCCGATGGCCGCCTGCATGCGGTCGAACATGCCGATGATGACCGGCTGGCCGTAGGCGGGCTTCGCCATCGCCTTCTGTGCCAGACGGAGGGTCTCTTCCTCGCTCCATCCGGGCCGCAGCGGGAAGCGCGCGATGCAGGCGGCAAAGACCGCCGCGAATTCTTCCGCGCTGATCGCTCGCGTAGCGACCGCTTTCGGGTTGCCTGAAAAGACCGTCCAGCGGAGTGCGTCGTTCTTCACGCGACCACGGATCCGGCGTCCCGCCATTCGCGCCAGGGGCCTGAGGTGTTGAAGAAACGGAAAGCGGTATGCCGCGCCGTCCAGCAGGGCGACGGCCGGATCGATGATGCGCACCCAGTCGAGGCTGTGCGAGGGCAGGACGACCCCGCCAAGGCCCCGCCACATCCGAAGGGAAACGTCGCTCGCGGTATCGGTGAAGGAGAAATCCTGCGGCCCTTCGAGCGCCGCCTTCAGCAGCTTCGCGCCCGTGAGCGGTCCCGTTTTCTCGCGATCGACCATGATCGAACTGCAAAGCGCCATGCGAAGCGGCCGGCCGTCGAGCGTCATGGGAAGCGCGTGCCGCCCGATGAAGCCGCTCGGCGTGCCGTCGTTTTCGACATGGACGAGGGACGGAAGGTCACGGCCGCAAGACTCATCCTCGAGGTAGACGGCGCGGATGTCGGCGAGGAGTGCGGCGGGGGGCGGCGTCGCCCGTCTTCGGAAGATGCGCTGGAAGAGGGCTGCGACAGCGCCCGCGTCATCCTCCGTCAGTGGTCGAATCCTGCCCATCCGGCTCCTGTGCCCTGTTATGCTCAGCCTTACGGGCGCCACCTCAATATCGGGTGCACGCCTCACCGGGATTCGCAGTTATGGTGAAGATGGGGTTGCCTTGTCGTCGCCCGGGTCGCTGCAGGCTTCGATGACGGCCGGTTGGCCGGCTTCGGTTCCGACCTCCAGGCAACCGGCGTCGTGGCAGAGCCTCCAGCCGCCTCCCGTTGCACCGGAGGCCGCAAGCACGATGCGTGGCTGCGCCGCCAGTTTGGGAGCCCAGACCCACCACCCGTCGCGGAGCAACGCATCGGGCCCCGGTTCCATGCCGGCCCCCGAGCCCTTGACGGCCGCCTCCGCCAGGACCAGTCCTGCTGGGGTCACCTCCCAGCGCTCCCTCCACTCCGTCTTCTGGACCGAATGCGTCCAGGAGAGGGAGAAGGCGGAGATCGCAAGCGCCAGCGTCTTGCCGCCCGCCAGCAGGCAAAGGCTCATGGCAGGGCGACGGAGCGGGTCTTGCGTGCCCGCAGCCAGTGCTGCACGACGACGAAGGCGCCAAGCGCCCAGCCGATCTCGTCCGTCCACGGCAGTGCGAGGACGACGGCGAAGCCGGCGGCGAAGGCGAGCAGCCGTTCCCAGACAGCCAGAGGCGCGAAGAGGAAGCCGACGACGGCGACGCCCCAGAGCGCGATACCGAAGCACGCCTTGGCGAAGACGTAAGCGACCTCAACCGGATAGCCCCAGGCCGCGGCGATCGCTCCGCCATCCTGCAGCATCAGCGCCGGTGTGTAGACGGCCATGAAAGGCACGACGAAGCCGGCCGCCGCAAGCTTGGTGGCCTGGATCGAGATCTTCAGCCCCGACGTCTTGGCCATCGGCGCGGCGGCGAAGCAGGCAAGCGCCACGGGAGGCGTCAGGTCGGCCATGATCCCGAAGTAGAAGACGAACATGTGCGAGACCAGCAGCGGCACGCCGAGCTCCAGCAGGGCAGGGCCCGCAAGCGACGAGGTGATGATGTAGTTGGGGATCGTCGGAATGCCCATGCCGAGGATGAGGCAGGTGATCATCGTCAGCACCAGCGACAGGAAGAGATTGTCCTCTCCCACCCGGATGATGAAGCCGATGAAGGTCGAGGCGATCCCGGTCAGCGTCAGCGTGCCGATGACAATGCCGACGATCGCGCAGGCAATGCCGACCGGCAGCGCGTTCTTGGCACCCTCCGCCATCGCGTCGCGGCAGATCCCGAGCGTTTCGCGGCCGCCCTTGACGAAGAAGCAGCCGGCGATCAGGGCGATGATGACGATCGCCAGGAAGTTGACGCCGAATTCCAGGAAGGAGGCCGCGGCCAGACCGACCACGAGCCAGAACACGACCCTGAAGGCGAAGGGACCGATCGAGGCGGCGAGCGGCATGCCGAGGATCAGCACGACGACGAGCGCGAGGCCCATCGTGCCGGCGAAGATCGGCGTATAGCCGGCAAACAGCAGGTATACCAGGACGCCGAGCGGCAGCACGAGCGGCCAGTGCTGCTTGACCGCCAGCCAGGGATTGGGAAGCTCGGACTTTTTCATGCCGCGCAGCCCGGCCTTGCCGGCTTCGAGGAACACGGTCCAGAAGCAGACGCCGAAATAGAGGATCGCCGGGATCAGCGCCGCCTTGACGATCTCCGCGTAGGGCACGTTCAGCGTTTCCGCCATGATGAAGGCGACCGCGCCCATGACCGGCGGCATGATCTGCCCGCCCATCGAGGAGGTCGCCTCCACCCCGCCGGCAAAGGCCGAGCGGAAGCCGAAGCGCTTCATCAGCGGAATGGTGAACTGGCCGCTCGCCACGACATTGGCGACGCCGGAACCGGAAATGGTTCCCATCAGCGCGGACGACATGACGCAGACCTGCGCCGGTCCGCCCCGCCACGTTCCGACGAGGCCGAGAGCGAAATCGTTGAACAGGGCCAGCATGCCGGCCCGCTCGAGGAAGGCGGCGAAGACGACGAAGATGAAGATATAGGCCGCCGAGACGTAGATCGGCGTGCCGTAGATGCCTTCCGTGCCGAAGCCGAAATGCTCGACGATCAGCTCGAAATCATAGCCGCGATGGATGAAGGGCGGCGGGAAATACTGGCCGAAGAAGCAGTAGGCGAGAAAGATCGCCGCGATGATCGTCAGCGGCAGGCCCATCAGCCGCCGCGCGCCCTCGAAGACCAGCGCGATCGCGACGGTCGCGACGGCGAGGTCCAGCGGCGTATGGAAGCCGCTGCGCAGGATCAGTTGCTCGTAGAAGACCCAGTTGTAGATCCCGGTCAGGAAGCCGAGGATGCCGAGAGACCAGAACCAGATCTTGCCAGCCCTGGTCTTGGCCACGAGATTGCCGAACAGGACGAAGCCGAGGAGGAGCAGGAAGCCGACATGCATGGCGCGCACGACCTGGCTCGGCAACGTGCCATAGGCGGCGGTCCACAGCTGGAACAGCGAGAAGGTGAAGGCGATCCAGAAGGCGATGCGGCCGGTGATGCCGCTGCCGAACCCCGAGGGCAGACCCTCGATTGCCTCTTCCGCGCTATGCGGGGCAGGCTTGCCCTCCACTGCTGCCAGATCGCTCATTCGTCCCTCGATATTCGATAGCTGAAATAGAAAACCCCGCGGCTGCTTTCGCTGCCACGGGGATCAATGCGTCGCCGGCCTTACTGCATCAGCCCTGCTTCCTTGTAGTAGCGCTCCGCGCCGGGATGCAGCGGAACGGGCATGCCCTCCAGCGCCTTCTTGGGATCGATCGCCTTTGCCGCGGCATGGGAAGCGGCCAGGCGGTCCAGGTTCTCGAACAGAAGCTTCGTCATCTGGTAGACGGTTTCCTCCGAAACGCCGTCATGGGTGATGAGGAAGTTGCCGACAGCCGCTGTCGGAACGTCTTCGGTCTGCCCGTCATAGGTCCCGGCGGGGATGATGACCGGAAGATACGGAGCGCCGATCTTCTCCACGTCCGCTGCCGGAACGGCGACGACGTTGATCGGCAGCGAGGTGGCGAGGTCACGGATCGAGGCGACGCCGAGACCGGCGGACTGCAGCGTCGCGTCGAGCTGGCGGTTCTTGATCAGTTCGACCGATTCCGCGAACGGCAGGTATTCGGTCTTGCCGAGGTCCTCGTAGGACATTCCGGCGGCCTCGAAGATCGCCCGCGCGTTCAGTTCGGTTCCGGATTTCGGCGCGCCGACCGACAGGCTCTTGCCCTTCAGGTCGGCGAGCGACTTCACGCCGGAATCCTTGCTGGCGACGATCTGGATGTAGTTCGGATAGATGCCGGCAATGCCGCGCAGCTTGTCGAGCTTGCCGGGGAAGCCGGCCTCGGTATTACCTTCCCATGCCATCTGGACGGAATCGCCGAGCGAGAAGCCGATCTCGCCGCGGCCGGCCTGAAGCAGGTTGAGGTTCTCGACGGATGCCTTCGTCGCCTGCACCTGGGTGCGGGCCCCCTCGATCTTCTCCCCGTAGATTTCCGAAAGCGCGACGCCAAGCGGATAATAGACGCCCGACGTGCCGCCGGTCAGGACGTTGATGAACTCCTGTGCCTTCGCTCCCGTGGATGCGAAGGTGGCGGAAACCGCCAGGGTTGCGGCGAGCACGAGTTTGATTTTGCTTGATTTCACGACTGTTCCTCCCAAAGCCATCGTCAGCAGGCGCTCAACATGCGGAACTGAGAGGGGGTCGTCAATCGCTTTGTGCCCGAAGCGGGCAAACTTACTGCAAGCTTCAACTAATGAAGGATTTCACTCGCTGTCGAGCGGTTCCACGCCCTGCGGCTTGCCCGCGCGGTCGAGGCGGATCTTCTCGATGCGGTTCTCCGCGGCGGCGAGCAGTTTCTCGCAATGCTTCTTCAGGGCTTCGCCGCGTTCGTAGATGGCGATCGACTCGTCGAGAGCCACGTCGCCGCGCTCGAGCCGCTGGACGATGCTTTCCAGCTCCGCCACGGCCTTCTCGAAAGTGTAGCCGCTGACGTCGTTGGTTTCCGCGTTGTCGCTCATGTTCAGCCCCTCATCAGTCTGCAGATGTGCAGCCCGGCCGATTCCGCCAGGCCTTCGAGATCATAACCACCCTCCAGCAGGCTGATAAGCCGGTTGTCGGCATATTTCCCGGCAATTTCCATGAGCCGTCCGGTCGCCCAGTCGAAATCGTCGCCCACGAGGTTGATCTGCGCCAGCGGGTCGCGATGGTGGGCGTCGAAGCCGGCCGAGATGATCAGGAAATCCGGGCGGAAGTTTTCCAGCGCCGGAAGGACGCGGGTCCGGAACGCGTCGCGGAAATGCTCGCTGGCGGAATTAACCTCCAGCGGAGCATTGACCACATTGCCCTTGGTGCCCGTCTCGTCCTTCGCACCCGTCCAGGGATAGAGCGGCATCTGGTGGGTGGAGCAGAAAAGCACGGAGGGATCGTCCCAGAAGATGTCCTGCGTGCCGTTGCCGTGATGGACGTCCCAGTCGACGATCGCCACCCGCTCGACGCCATAGGCCTTCTGCGCGTGGCGTGCGGCAATCGCGGCGTTGTTGAACAGGCAGAAGCCCATCGCCCTGGTCTTTTCCGCGTGGTGCCCGGGAGGACGCGCGGCGACGAAGACATTGTCCGCGGCACCGGTGAACACGTCGTCCACGGCGGCGATCGCCCCGCCGATCCCGGTGAGCGCCGCCCGCAGGCTGTCCTTGCCGACATAGGTATCGGCTTCGATCTGGTTGATCCCGTCCTCCTCCGGGATCTCGCGGACCACGGAGTGCAGGTGTTCCTCGGGATGGGCGAGCAGGACGGCGTCCTCGCTTGCCTGCGGCGCCTTCTGGCGGTCCAGCTTCTCGAAATTGGGATGCTGCAGGGCGATCGCCAGAGAGCGCAGCCGGTCGGCGCGTTCGGGATGGCCCTCCGGTGTCCGATGCTCCAGGAAGATGTCGTGTTCGTACAGGCGGGTGGACATTCTGGGCCTCGTTTCCGGTTTGCCACGACATGGCGCAGATCGGGGCCCATTTCAAGCAAGGGTGGGCCGCGCTTGTTTGACGGCGGAGAATGGGCTTACATGAACCGGCCAAGCTGGAAGGTGCCGTGGACAGAGAGCCCGCCGACTTCATCGAGTTCAAGGTCCCTTTCCGGGACGTGGACATGCATGGCGAGATGTTCCGCTCCGCCTATGTCGCGCGTGCCGAAGAGGCGGTGGCGGAATTCTGGAAGCGCCACCCTGCCTCCGAAGCAGACCCGCATTTCACCGTCGGCAGGATCACCTGCAGTTTCCATGCGCCGCTGCGGCTGGATGATGTCGTCCGCATGGACGTCCATGTCAGCAAGATCGGCGGCAGGTCGGCCGGCTTCCTGGTGCGCATGGTCCCGAACGGCGGCAGCGAGGCGGTGGCCGAGGCGGAGATCCTCTGGATGGCCTGCGACCGGCAATCCCGGGAGCCTGTCACCCTGCCGGAAGACCTGCGCGACTGGCTTTACGAATTCCTGGATTGACCTAGCCAGGCCCTCCGTCCCCTCCGGCCCCCGCGATTGACTCGACAGTCGTTCGACCCCATGATCGCTGATACGGGCCGTGTTGGGAGGCATGAGCACCGTGACATTCTGACAAGCGAACAACGATTGCACTGCGTAGGCCTCGCCACGCGTTGCTTGCGCATGATGCCTTCATCATTCTGGGAGGAAGTCATGAAGCGCCTGATGTCGTCCGTTGCCGTGCTCGCCGTTTCCACGGCAGTCGCGCATGCACAAACGCCTGCCGTCCCCGATAACCTGGAGAAGCTGTCGAACTTCCAGACCACCGGAACGACGGAATTCACCCTCATAGACCAGGAGGGGGAATATGCCGACGGGATCAAGAAGAACCTCGAGCGGATAAAGCTTCCCGACGGGTTCAGGATCGACCTCTACGCCGTCGTGCCCGACGCGCGTCACATGGCGGTCGGTCCACAGGGGATCGTCACCTTCGTCGGAACCCGCAAGGACAAGGTCTGGGCCGTCACCGACCGGAACAAGGATCGCGTCGCCGACGAGGTTAAGGACTTTGCGCCGTCGCTGCAGTTTTCCATCCCGAACGGCCCCTGCTTCTCGAAGGACGGCTTTCTTCATATCGCCGAGCAGAACCGCGTTCTCCTGTTCCCGGCGGCGGAGTTCTTCTACGAGAGCCCCGATGTCGCGGCCTTCAATCTCGTCAAGAAGGGCGAACTGGTGCCCGCCGAGCACGAGAGCTTCAACCACACGGCGCGCGTCTGCAAGATCGGGCCGGACGGCAAGATCTACATCTCGCTGGGGCAGCCCTTCAACGTCGCTCCGGCGGAAAGCCTCGACACCTACAGGCAGCATGGCATCGGCGGCATCATCCGCATGAACACCGACGGCACCGGGCGGGAGGTCTATACCTACGGCGTCCGCAATTCTGTGGGGCACGACTTCCATCCGGTGACGGGTGAACTCTGGTTCACCGACAACCAGGTCGACGGGATGGGCGACGACATACCCCCCGGCGAGATCAACCGACAGACGGCGGCCGGCCAGCATTTCGGGCATCCATGGTACGGCGGCGGCTCCATCCGCACGACGGAATACGAAGGCCAGGAGGTGCCGGTCGAAGTGGTCATGCCGGCGGCGGAGATGGATGCGCATGCCGCCGACCTCGGCATGACCTTCTATACCGGCGGCATGTTCCCC
>JAEZHO010000229.1 GCA_023416545.1 Pseudomonadota bacterium | reverse complement strand
AGCGCTCCTTCGAGCAGCGAAAATGCCGAATGGACGCGCAGATGGACGAACTGAGGCGAATGCTCTCCGCTCGCTGCACCCGTGCTTTCCATCTCGTCGGCCATCGTCGTCTCTCACCTCATGAATCAGGTGATTTTCCGGCGCGAAGCTTCCCAAGTCCAGTTCGGACTTGCGTCGTCAACGGATATTCCGCCTTCGGCCCGTCTACATGGCCAGCATGAGCATGGAGATGCTCGCGATGAAGGTTGCAATGGAAGCGAATGCGGCGATGTCCCGAATGAAATCAGTCATGGTCGTCTCCCTTGTTCCTTTATGTTTTTATTTTGTTCTATTTTTGTCCAACGAGTCAAGCGCGAAACGAAACGAGAACAAAAAAGGCCGCCGTTGCCGGCAGCCTCGGTATACAAAAGGTTAAGAGGGAAGCTTCAGAAGCCGACGACCTTGCCGCCGTCGATCGTTACCCGCCGGTCCATGCGGGATGCCAGGTCGTGGTTGTGGGTGGCGATCAGGGCCGCAAGCCCCGACTGCTTCACCAGCGCCTCCAGCGCATCGAACACATAGGAGGCGGTTTCCGGATCGAGGTTGCCGGTCGGCTCGTCGGCAAGAAGGACGCGCGGCGCGTTGGCGACGGCGCGCGCTATGGCGACGCGCTGCTGCTCGCCGCCGGAGAGCTCTGCCGGACGGTGATCGGCGCGATGGCCGATGCGCATGTAGTCGAGAAGCTGGCTTGCCCGCTCCTTCGCCTCCCGCTCGGGAAGCCCGGCGATCAGCTGCGGCATCATGATGTTCTCGAGCGCCGTGAATTCCGGCAGCAGGTGGTGGAACTGATAGACGAAACCGATCTCGCTGCGGCGGATGGCGGTGCGGTCGTCATCGGGAAGCCCGTTGCAGGCATGTCCACCGACGAAGACCTCGCCGCCGTCGGGATGTTCCAGCAGTCCGGCGAGATGCAGGAGAGTGGATTTCCCGGTTCCCGAAGGCGCCACGAGCGCGACGATCTCGCCGCTGCGCAACTCGAAATCCGCACCCTTGAGGATGGAAAGCGTGGTTTCGCCCTGGCCATAATGTCTTTCGACACCGGAGAGCTTCAGGACTGTCTTGCCTGCCATAAGGGATCTGGTCCTATTCGTATCGGAGGGCCTGCACCGGATCGAGCCGCGAAGCCCGCCAGGCGGGGAAGATGGTGGCGATGAAGGAGAGCGTCAGCGCCATCAGCACGACCGAAAGCGTCTCGCTGAAGCTCATCTCCGCCGGGAGCTGGCTGAGGAAATAGAGTTCGGGATCGAAAAGCACCGTGCCGGAAAGCCAGGAAAAGAACTGCCGGATGGATTCGATGTTGAGGCAGACGATGACGCCGAGGACGACGCCGGCGAGCGTTCCGACCGTGCCGATCGCCGCGCCGGTCATGAAGAATATCCGCATCACCGCGCCGGAGCTTGCCCCCATCGTGCGCAGGATGGCGATATCGCTTCCCTTGTCCTTCACGAGCATGATGAGGCCGGAAATGATGTTCAGCGCCGCCACGAGAACGATCAGCGTGAGGATCATGAACATGACGTTCCGCTCGACCTGCAGGGCGGAAAAGAAGGTCTGGTTGCGCTGGCGCCAGTCGGTGATGTGGATCTGCCGCCCGGCGGCCGCCTCCACGAGCGGGCGCAACCCGTCGACGCCCTCGGGATGGTCGACGAACAGCTCGATCGACTGCACCAGTCCGCCGGCATTGAAGTAGAGCTGCGCCTCCTCCAGCGGCATGAAGATCATCGTCGCGTCGTATTCCGACATGCCGATCTCGAAGACGCCGGAGACGGGATAGGACTTGACCCGCGGATTGACCCCCATCGGGGTAATGTCGCCCTCGGGCGAGATCAGCGTGATGTCGTCGCCGGCGGTGATCCCGAGCGAGGCTGCAAGCCGCGAGCCGACCAGCACGCCCTGCCCCGACGCAAAGCCGATTATGTCGCCCTGACGGATGTTGTTGGCGACCTCGCCGAGCTTCTCCAGGTCTTCCGGGCGCACGCCGCGAACGAGCGCGCCGGAGCCCGCCCCGGCGCGACCGGAGGCGAGCGTCTGCCCCTCGACCAGTGGCAGCGCAATCCGCACGCCCGGCACGGCCTGGAACTTGGCCGTCAGGTCCGCATAGTCGGTAAACGGCCCGTCCACCGGCTGCACGATCATGTGGCCATTGATGCCGAGGATGCGGGAGATCAGTTCGGTGCGGAAGCCGTTCATGACGGCCATGACGATGATCAGCGTCGCGACGCCCAGCATGATGCCGATGAAGGAGAAGCCGGCGATGACGGAGATGAAGGCTTCCTTCCGGCGGGAGCGCAGGTAGCGCCATGCGACCATGCGTTCGAACGCTGAAAAGGGCCCGGCAGCCGATCCGTGGCCTTCCCTGTTCGTCTGCTCCCCTGCCGTCACGCTCGCCATCCGTCCGTCCCTAGCCTCAACTCATCGTCCATCCGTTGACGCGGCCTCAGCCGGCCAGCCGGTTCATCGCGGCTTCGAAGGTCATCACCTCGCGGGCACCGGTCTTGCGGTCCTTGACCTCGACCTCGCCGGCTGCCGCCGAACGCGGGCCGACGATTACCTGGACCGGCACGCCGATCAGGTCGGCGGTCGCGAACTTGGTGCCGGCGCGGTCGTCGCTGTCGTCATAGAGTACGTCCCTGCCGGCCTTGCCGAGGCCCGCATAGAGGTTCTCCGACAGCCGGTCGCATGCCTCGTCGCCCGGCTTCATGTTGATGACGACGACGTCGAACGGGGCGACGGCCTCCGGCCAGGTGATTCCGTTCTCGTCATGCGAGGCTTCGATGATGGCGGGAACAAGGCGTGTCGGGCCGATGCCGTAGGATCCCATGTGGACAAAGTGTTCCTTGCCGTCCGGACCCTGCACCTTGGCGCCCATCGGCTCGGAATACTTGGTGCCGAAATAGAAGATGTGGCCGACCTCGATGCCACGGGCGGACAGGCGGTCGCTCTCGGGGATGGCATCGAAGGCCGCCTCGTCGTGCATTTCGGAGGTCGCCGCATAGACGGACGTCCACTTGTCGAAGATCGCCTGCAGGCCAGCGACGTCGTCGAAATCGGTATCCGCGGAGGGGATGTCGAAATCGACGAAGGCCTTGTGGCTGAAAACTTCCGATTCGCCGGTCTCGGCGAGGATGATGAATTCGTGGCTGTGATTGCCCCCGATCGGGCCGGTATCGGCGCGCATCGGGATGGCGCGCAGCCCCATCCGCGCGAAGGTGCGCAGATAGGCCACGAACATCCGGTTGTAGGAGTGGATGGCATCCTGCTGCGTCAGGTCGAAGGAATAGGCATCCTTCATCAGGAACTCGCGCGAGCGCATCGTGCCGAAGCGGGGACGGATCTCGTCCCGGAACTTCAGCTGGATATGGTAGAGGTTCAGCGGCAGGTTCTTGTAGGACTTGACGTAGGAACGGAAGATGTCGGTGATCATCTCCTCGTTCGTCGGGCCGTAGAGCAGCGGACGGTCCTGCCGGTCCTTGATGCGCAGCATTTCCTTGCCGTAGTCGTCATAGCGGCCGCTCTCCTGCCAGAGTTCGGCCGACTGCAGCGTCGGCATCAGAAGCTCGATCGCGCCGGAACGGTTCTGCTCCTCGCGGATGATTCGGTTGACCTTGTCGAGGACGCGCTTGCCGAGCGGGAGCCAGGAGTAAATGCCCTGGCTCTGCTGGCGGATCATCCCCGCCCGCAGCATCAGGCGGTGGGAAACGATCTCCGCTTCCTTGGGATTTTCCTTGAGGATCGGCATGAAATAGCGGGATAGGCGCATGGAATGTTCCGAAGTTTCGACGTCCCCACCGGGAATCGCGGTTTTCAAGCTGGTTGGCTGCGTTCATAGCGGTTTCGCCGGGCCAAGGAAACCCGCCGACCGGTGCGTTCGTCACGTTCGCGGCCCCGTCGCACGACCGCAAACCCGACCCTTCGAGGGCGGCGCCGTGACAGCGATGCGACATTTCAGCCGATGACGAAATAATATTTTGAGTGTAGCCAAATTACAAAAAAGCAGGTGACAAGGCCCAATCTTTAGGCTAGCTTCGGCCCATAAAAGAGGCAGGAAGTACAAATTCTTGCCGACCTCGCGGTCAAGTCTTGGGAGGATCAGATCTCAGGCGCGTTCGACGCAGCCCCGGCAACGGTAAGGATCACGCGAAACTGGAAACAAGGCCTAACGGCCTTGTTTTTTTTTGCCCTTCAGCCTTGGAGACTATCCGAATTCCGGCACGATGCGGGGAAGATTGCCGATGCTGAGGCCGAAATAATTCGAGGCGAGGAACCACGCCGCATAGATTGCAGCTGAAATCCCCGTCGTCAGCAGAAGCACGCGGCCTGCCCGGAACCGGGCCGGGGCACTTTCCACCGTTCCCAGCGTCACGTCCCCCTCATCGCCCTGCGAACGCATGCCGAGCGGCAGCACCGCGAAAAGGGTGATCCACCAGA
Source organism: Pseudomonadota bacterium (assembly GCA_023416545.1). Lineage (GTDB taxonomy): Bacteria > Pseudomonadota > Alphaproteobacteria > Rhizobiales > Rhizobiaceae > Neorhizobium. Next base: position 3,309 of record JAEZHO010000229.1, on the reverse strand, counting down.
TGATGAAGTAGACGGCGAAGAAGGAGAGAAACGACATTCGAGGGGTTCCTGTGATTTCGCGCTTATAGCCGCAAACGCAGTGACCTCAAACCCGCCGGCGCGGGCGGAGTGTCACACCTCTTCGAGCTCGACCAGCGTGCCGTTCATGTCCTTTGGGTGCAGGAAGAGCACGGGCTTTCCATGGGCGCCGGTCTTCGGATTGCCATCGCCCAGTACGCGAGCGCCGCTCGCCCTCAACTGGTCACGGGCGGCCAGGATGTCGTCCACCTCGTAGCATATGTGGTGCATGCCCCCCGACGGCGACCTTTCGAGGAAGGCCGCGATCGGGGAATCGGCGCCGAGCGGCTCCAGAAGCTCCACCTTGGTATTGTCCAGTTCGACGAAGACGACGGTCACGCCGTGTTCCGGGAGAGGCTGCGGCTGCGATACACGCGCGCCGAGCACATCCCGATAGGTCGCAGTCGCCTGCGCGAGATCCGGGACCGCAATGGCGATGTGGTTGACCCGGCCAAGCATGACGTTCCCCTAGACCTTGTTGACGAACACGGTAACCACGGGCTTCTTGCCCCAGGCTTCGTTGGCGGCGGAGCGCACCGCGCGTCGGATTGCCTCGCGCACCATCTCGAGGTCCTTGCGGCGGGCCCGCGGAATGCTCTCCACCGCGCCGAGCACGGCATCGTACAAGGTGTCCTCCATGTCCTCGCCCTCCTCATCGAACTCCGGCAGGCCGAAGGCGACGAGGTCCGGATCGCCGATGAAGTCGAACCGGCTGTCGAGAAGCACGTTCACCGAGACATGGCCGACATAGGAGAGCTTGCGGCGGTCGCCGATGCCCATCTCGTCGAGGTCGCCGATCAGCTTGCCGTCCTTGAAGATGCGTCCGTGGGCCACCTGGTCGATGACCTCGACCGGTCCCGGGGCAATCCGCAGCACGTCACCGTTGCGCACCCGCGGAATGGTCGGGATACCCGCCTGCGCGCCAAGCTCGGCCTGGGCGGTCAGGTGGGCGGCCTCGCCATGGACGGGCACGAGGATCTGCGGGCGGGTCCACTCGTACATCCTGACGAGTTCGTTGCGGCGCGGATGGCCGGAGACGTGAACCAGCGCGTCCGCATCGGTGACGATGTTGATGCCCTGGTCGATCAGGCCGTTCATGATGTCGAGGATCGCCTTCTCGTTGCCGGGGATGGTCCTCGAGGAGAAGACGACGGTATCGCCGGCCGCGAGCGCGACATTGCGCATTTCGTCCCTGGCGATCTTGGCAAGTGCGGCCCGCGGCTCGCCCTGGCTGCCCGTGAGGACGACCACGACCTTGTCGCGCGGAATGTATCCGTATTCGTCCTCCGCGATGAAGGGCTGTATCCCCTCCATGAGGCCGACGTCACGGGCGACATTGACGACGCGCTTCATCGAACTGCCGAGCAGAAGGACCTCGCGACCAGCCGCCTGGGCGGCGCGGGCGATGGAGCGGATACGGCCGACATTCGACGAGAAGGTGGTGATCGCCACCCTGCCCTCGGCCTCCTCGATGATCTTCCGCAGGCCGTGCGAGACCTCTTCCTCGGAGGGAGAGACGCCGTCGCGGTTCGCATTGGTGGAATCGCACATCAGGGCGAGCACGCCCTCGTCGCCGATCGCCCGGAAGCGTGCCTCGTCGGTCATCGGACCGAGCGAGGGGGCCTGGTCGATCTTCCAGTCGCCCGTATGGACGACGTTTCCGAGCGGCGTGCGGATCACCAGCGACATTGGCTCGGGAATGGAGTGGTTGACGGCGACCGCCTCCACATCGAACGGCCCGATCGAGATCCGGTCGCCGGCCTTGAAGGGCGTCACCGGAATATCGGCGCGCGTGCCCTCGTAATTGCGCTTGGCCTCCAGCATTCCCGCCGTAAAACCAGAGGCATAGACCGGAACGTTGAGGCCGGGCCACAGGTCGTTCAGGGCGCCGTAGTGATCCTCGTGCGCATGGGTGATGATGATGGCCTTGAGGTTCTCGCGCTCCTTGGCCAGGAAGCGGATGTCGGGGAGGATCAGATCGACGCCCGGCAGTTCCGGACCGGCGAAGGTCACGCCGCAGTCGACCATGATCCACTGGCGTTTGCCGGGCGTGCCGTACCCGTAGAGCGCCAGGTTCATGCCGATCTCGCCGACACCTCCGAGCGGCAGAAACACCAGTTCTTCCTGTCTAGCCATAACGTCCTTATTCCGTTCTTCCAAAGAATACATCACCGGCTGCTATGGACAAAACCTGTCCTGTGCCGGTCTCGAGCTGCAGCAGCCCCTGTCCATCAATGCCCCCAAACCTGCCGGATAGCGAGCGGTCGGGGAGGTTCACGGTGACGGGTTCGCCGATCCCGCAGGCGACGTCCAGCCAGCGCCTGCTGATCTCCGCCACGCCGCGCCCCTCATCCCATGATTCCAGAACCATCGCCATCTCGTTGAAAAGATGCGCGAACACTTCTTCGGGAGCCACGTGGCAGCCGTGGTCTTCGAGCCGGGTCACGGGATAACTGGTTGCGTCCGGGATGTGCCGGATATTGATACCGATCCCGATGACCAGCGCCTGCCTGCCGTCCGGAAGCTTTTCGGCCTCGATCAGGATGCCGCAGGTCTTCCGGCGTCCGATCAGAATGTCGTTCGGCCACTTCACCTCGACCGGTTCGGAGCCCGGCGGCAGGACCCTCCGGATCGCGCCATGCACCGCAAGCGCGACGGCGAGCGGGAGCGAACCCAGGCGGTCCATCGGGGCGGCGTCGATGAGGAGCAGCGAGGCGTAGAGGTTGCCGGCTTCGGAGGTCCAGGCCCTGCCGCGGCGTCCGCGGCCGCTCGTCTGGCGCGTCGCCGTCAGCCAGAGGCGGCCCGGGTCACCCGCCCTTGCGCGCGCCAGGCATTCGGTATTCGTGGAACCGACATCACCCAGCGCCTCGTGCCGGAACGCCTCCAGCGAGAAGCGTCCCGTTGGTCTTGCCATCCTCAGAAGAAGGACTTCGCCGCGGCATTGGCGGCGTTGCCGACCGGTCCGCCGAAGAGGACGTAGGCCGTGACGAAGAGGCCCGAGAGACCGAAGACGAGGCGGAGTTCTCCGGCAATGCGGGCGAACTCGCCGGTCGCCTCATCGAACCACATCAGCTTGACGATACGCAGGTAATAGTAGGCGCCCACCACCGATGTCAGCACGCCGATGATCGCCAGCGCGTAGAGCTTGGCCTCGATCGCCGCGACGAAGACGAAGTACTTCGCGAAGAAACCGGCCAGCGGCGGAATGCCCGCCATGGAGAACATCAGCGCGGTCAGCACGACTGCCATGAA
>JAEZHO010000189.1 GCA_023416545.1 Pseudomonadota bacterium | reverse complement strand
CATCGAGCATCTCCTCTACCTCGCGGAATACAAGCGGCGGCAGTCGGCGCCGGGCGTGAAGATCACGAAGAAGAACTTCGGCCGGGACCGGCGCTACCCGATCACCAACCGTTTCCGCGATCGCTAGAGGATGCGCAGCTCCGTCGAGATATTCGACCTTGCCGCGCGACAGCACAGGGTCGTCTGGCAGACGGAGGCGCTCTTCGAGGCGCCCAACTGGTCTCCCTGCGGGCGCTACCTCCTGCTCAACAGTGACGGGCTGATGTACAGACTGGCGGTCGACGGCACGAGGCCGGAACCGCTGGACACCGGCTTTGCGAGGCAGTGCAACAACGATCACGGCATTTCCCCGGACGGATCGCTGATCGCGATTTCCGACAAGGCGGAGTTCGCAAAGTCGGCCATCTACGTGCTGCCGGCGACCGGCGGCGAGCCCCGGCTCGTGACGAGGAACCTGCCGTCCTACTGGCACGGCTGGTCGCCGGACGGGCGGCAATTCGCCTATTGCGGCATACGTGACGATCTCTTCGACATCTATACGATCGACGTGGACGGCGGCGACGAGAACCGGCTGACCTTCGGCGAAGGCCGCAATGACGGGCCCGATTATTCGCCGGACGGCCGCTGGATCTACTTCAATTCCAGCCGCAGCGGCCTGATGCAGATCTGGCGGGTGCCGGCTGCGGGAGGAGCGGCCGAGCGGGTGGTCGAAAGCGGGCACGGGGACTGGTTTCCGCATCCGTCACCGACCGGGGACAAGGTGATCTTTCTCTCCTACGAACCGGAGGTCTTCGACCATCCGCGCGACCAGCCGGTGCGGATCCGGATGATGGATCCGGATGGACGCAACGTGGAGACGCTGTTCGAACTCTTCGGCGGGCAGGGGACGATGAACTCGCCCAACTGGGCTCCGGACGGCAGGGCATTCGCCTATGTCCGCTATTTTCCGGCAAGCGCCTCCGCCTGAACCGTCCCGCTCACGGTACCGGCCGGGCTCCGCTCTCCGCCGGATTGGCAAGGTCGATGCCGGTCTCGTCGGGTAGAAAGGCCGGGCCGACCGAGCGAACCTGCCTCGACGGATCATAGGGTCTCTCAGGCGGGGCGGGAGGCCGAGGCTCGATCCCCGTCGGTCGTCCCTGTTCCGCATCAGGCGAGAGGCGCGTGATGCTGGAATGCGGCTTGGCGGAGCCCCGGTTCTCGGTGGCGGGGGCAGGATCGGCGGCAACGGGAACCGGGACAGGAGCGCGGTCGGAGGATTCGTCTGCATGACAGCCGTTCGCCTGCAGCGCGCGGAGAACGGCGCTGCGCTCCGGGCTCGGGCGCAGGATCTGCCGGGCGGCGGAGCGCTGGGCGGCGACGGCGTCCCGCATCGCTTCCGCCTCCTTCAAGGCGCCTGAAAGGTCAGTGCAGATGTCGTCCTGGCGCCCGAGCGTGACAATGCTGCGGCCGCACCGCGCCCGGCGCATTTCGGTCCGCAGCTGCCGGATCTCGGCGTCCAGGTCGCGCAACGCTTCGGCATGCCGGCGGACCTCGGACGTGCTGCCGATCACCTGCGGCAGGGTCGCGAGGTGCCTCTGCAGCGTCCGGCAGATGTCCGGAGTTTCGGCCGCCGCCCGCAGCGGGACCAGCGCAAGGGACGCGGTCATGGCAATACGAAGAAACACGCTCCCTCCTGTGGTGAAATCTCTCCCGGCGATGTTCGGTGCCGCCGGTTGAGATTGTCATAACAGGTCGGCGATCAGCCCTGCGAGGCCTCGACCACCGCGAGCGCCGCCATGTTGACGACCCCGCGCGACGTCACCGAGGTCGACAGGATGTGGGCGGGAAGGGCCGCGCCGAGGAGAATGGGACCGACATGCAGCGCGTCCATCATCGTCCGCACGATGCCGAGCGATATGTTGGCGGCGTCGAGGTTCGGGAAGACGAGGAGGTTGGCTTCACCCGTCAGGGTGCTGTCGGGCATGGCGCGCTTGCGCAGCGGCTCCGACAGCGCCGAGCCGCCCTGCATCTCGCCGTCGACCTCCAGGTCGGGCGCCTGCTGGCGCAGGAGTGCCAGCGCCTCGCGCATCTTGGCGGCACTTTCGGAATGGCGGGATCCGAAGTTGGAATGGCTGACGAGCGCCGCCTTGGGCGCGATGCCGAACCGGCGGATTTCCTGCGCCGCCAGCATGGTCATCTCGGCGATCTCCGCCGCAGACGGGTTGTAGGTGACGAATGTGTCGGTGAAGAAGATCGCGCCGCGCTGGGAGATCAGCAGGCTCATGCCGGCGAAGGCGCGCACGCCCGGGCGCTTGCCGATGATCTGGTCGACATCGCGCAGGTGCTTGTCGAAGCGGCCCTCGACGCCGCAGATGAGCGCGTCGGCGTCGCCGCGGCGAACGGCAAGGGCGCCGATCACCGTGTTGTTGGTGCGCACGATCGTGCGGGCCGCCTCCGGATTGACGCCGGCGCGGCCGACGAGCGAGACGTAGTCATCGACATAGTCGCGGTAGCGGGGATCGTCCTCCGGGTTGACCACCTCGAAATCGACATCCGGGCGGATGCGGATGCCGAAGCGCTTCAGCCGTGCCTCGATCACCGGCGGACGGCCGATCAGGATCGGTCGCGCGGTGCGGTCTTCCAGCAGGACCTGGGCGGCCCGCAGCACGCGCTCGTCCTCCCCCTCGGCGAAGATGACCCGGTTCTTCTCGGCATTCTTGGCGGCGCTGAAGATCGGCTTCATGACGAAGCCGGAACGCCAGACGAAGCGGTTCAACTGGTCGAGATAGGCGTCGAAATCCTGGATGGGCCGCGTCGCCACGCCGGTCTCCGCGGCAGCCTTCGCCACGGCGGGTGCGATGCGGAGGATGAGTCGCGGATCGAAAGGCGAGGGGATCAGGTAATCGGGGCCGAAAACCGGGGTCTCGCCGCTATAGGCGCGCGCCGCCACGTCGGAGACCTCCTCGCGGGCGAGTGCCGCGATGGCCTTCACGGCGGCCATCTTCATCTCTTCGTTGATGGTGCGCGCGCCGCAGTCGAGCGCGCCCCTGAAGATATACGGGAAGCAGATGACGTTGTTGACCTGGTTGGGGAAATCCGAGCGTCCGGTGCAGATCATCGCGTCCGGCCGCGCTTCGCGCGCCAGCTGCGGCATGATCTCCGGGGTCGGGTTGGCAAGCGCCATGATCAGCGGCTTGTCCGCCATCTTCGCCAGCAGTTCGGGCTTCAATACCCCGGCGGCGGAGAGGCCGAGGAAGACGTCCGCGCCTTCGATGCTCTCGTGCAGGCTGCGCTTCTCGCTGTCCTGGCAATAGACGGCCTTCCACTGGTCCATCAGCGTCTCGCGGCCGAGATAGACGAGACCCTCGATGTCGTGGACCCAGATGTTTTCCTTGCGGGCGCCGAGGAGGACGAGAAGGTTGAGGCAGGCAAGCGCGGCCGCCCCTGCGCCGGAGGCGACGATCTTGACGTCGGCGATGTTCTTGCCGGCAAGCTCGAGCCCGTTGAGGACGCCCGCCGCGACGATGATCGCGGTTCCGTGCTGGTCGTCGTGGAAGACCGGTATGTTCATCTTTTCGCGGAGCTGCCGCTCTACCTCGAAGCACTCGGGCGACTTGATGTCCTCCAGGTTGATGCCGCCGAAGGTGGGTTCGAGCGCCGAGATGGTCGAGACCATCGTCTCGATGTCGTTGGCGTCGATCTCTATGTCGAAGACGTCGATGCCGGCGAACTTCTTAAAGAGGACGGCCTTGCCCTCCATGACCGGCTTGGAGGCGAGGGGACCGATATTGCCGAGGCCCAGCACCGCCGTGCCGTTCGAGATGACGGCGACGAGATTGGCCCGGGCGGTATAGTCGGCCGCGGTATCCGGATCGTCGCGGATCGCAAGGCAGGGGGCGGCGACGCCCGGAGAATAGGCGAGCGCCAGGTCGCGCTGGTTCCCGAGCGGCTTCGTCGGCTGGATCTCGAGCTTGCCGGGACGCGGATAACGGTGGAAGAAAAGGGCCTGTTCGTCGAGATCGCCCGACTTGCTCGTTCCGCTCACCTTGTCCTTGTCCTGCATGTCATGCGCCTCCGGGATTCGTCTTTAGTCCAATCGATTGTCGGGCATTCCTTACAGCAATCGTTGCGCGGGAACAGCAGTAAAATCGGCCAGCCGGCCAGGAGTGGCGAGCCCGCGGTGAGGGGCCCCGCCCGGCACTGTCATGTTCCTGAAACACGAGTCTGGTTTTGAGGAGCGAGCCTGGGAACGCAATGACAGGGAACTTCGAGCGCGATGGCGAACGCACGGCATTTCCGCACCATCTTCCTCTCCGATGTCCACCTCGGGTCCAAGGCGGCCCGGACCGACCTGCTGCTTGATTTCCTGCGCCTCCACGAGGCCGCCACGATCGTGCTCGTCGGCGACATCGTCGACGGCTGGCGCCTGAAGCGCAGCTGGCACTGGCCGCAAGGGTGCAACGACGTGGTGCAGAAGCTGCTCCGCAAGGCCCGCAAGGGCACGCGGATCATCTATATCCCCGGCAATCACGACGAATTCCTGCGGGACTTTCCCGGCAACCACTTCGGCGGGATCGAGGTCGCCGAGCGGATCATCCACGAGGCGGGCGACGGCAAGCGCTACCTCGTCCTGCACGGCGACGAGTTCGACGTGGTCGTCCGCAACGCCCGGCTTCTCGCCTATCTCGGCGACTGGGCCTATGACGCGGCGATCTTCGTCAATATCGGCCTTTCGGCGATCCGCCGCCGCCTCGGGCTGCCCTACTGGTCCTTTTCCGCCTGGGCCAAGCTGCAGGTCAAGCAGGCGGTGAACTTCATCGGCGAGTTCCAGCGTGTGGTGGCGGAGGAAGCCAGGCGCAACGATGTCGACGGCGTGATCTGCGGCCATATCCATCACGCCGTGATGGAGGACATCGACGGCATCCGCTACATCAACACCGGAGACTGGGTGGAAAGCTGCACGGCCGTCGCCGAGCATTGGGACGGGACGATGGAGATGATCCACTGGCACGGCCTGGACATCCCGGTCCCGTCGCCCGTGCCGGCCGAGATCCTCAACGACATGAAGGCGGCGTGACGCTGGCGTGACGCTGATCTGTCGCTGAGATGCCGGGCCACATTGTGGACGGGCATTGCCATTCTGCCACAGGATCGAACGCGACCGCGTGCTAGGGTTTTCCTCCCTGACCCGATTCCCTGTTGCTCCCGTGATCACTGGCATTGCGACCGAACCGCCACCGCGGCACTTCCAACTGCGCTGCGCACTCGCCTTCGCGGCGCCGATCGGCGTCAACGGCATCATCCTTCCCTATTTTCCCGTCTGGCTCGACACGCTGACGTTCAGCGAGTTCGAGATCGGCATGATCCTCGCCATTCCGATGATCGTCCGCATCCTGGCGGCTCCGGTCGTCGGCGCGATCGCCGACCGGCTGCAGGAGCGGTCGAAGGTGCTGGTCTGGTCGGGCGTGCTTTCCCTCATGACAGCGTTGGCATTGTTTGCCGTGACGGGGTTCTGGCCGGTGCTCATCGTCTACGCGCTTCAGGCGGCCTTCTTTGCCGCCTATGTCCCGGTGGTCGATTCGATCGCCGTCAGCGGCGTCAGGCGCTGGGGCTTCCAGTACGGCGCCCTCAGGGTCTGGGGATCGGTCGGCTTCGTCGCGATGAGCCTGCTGATGGGGCAGCTTATCGGC
>JAEZHO010000122.1 GCA_023416545.1 Pseudomonadota bacterium | reverse complement strand
AGCGGCACCGCAATCACGCCCATGGAGACGTCGTTGAAGCGCCAGGAGAAGAGGGTCATCTCGATCGCGTACCAGGCGAAGTAGCTGACCGCGGCGGCACCGATCGTGGTGCAGGCAATCTCGACGAGCCTGCGCGACAGGCCGCCGAGCCGGTCGATCATCAGTCCCATGCGGATCAGCTCCCCCGAGCGGAACGTATGGGCAAGCCCCAGGAATGCCGTCGCGGCCATGCACCAGGCGGCGAAATCGTCGCCGGCCGGCACGTCTATCCCGAGCGGGCGACCGGCGGACAGCGCCAGCATGATCACGAAGATCGCGACGAGGAAGACGCCGGCGAGCCAGCCGGCCAGAAGGTAGAGGCCATCGAGCGACTTCCTCAGCCACTCGGGAAAGATGCTGTGACGCGGATCAATGGAGGACACAGGTCGCCCTCCCGCATGGCATACGGCATTCGAACATCATCGGCTCCCCTCGGTTGCCGTGGCCGGACCGAGCTCTGGCGGCTCGTTTGCCCGTTATGGAGGCATGATGCAGCAATGTGCAATTTGCTGTCAATCAATCATTGACGTTTTATCGACGAACTGTTTTCGTAAAGACAGATCGACAACGAGGGGCAGGTCATGACCGGAGGCAAGTGGGATTTCTGGATCGATCGCGGCGGCACGTTCACCGACATCGTCGGACGCAGGCCGGACGGCTCGCTGGTCGCGCACAAGCTCCTGTCCGACAATCCGGAGGCCTATCGCGATGCGGCCGTCCAGGGCATTCGCGAATTGCTGGAACTTGCGCCCGGCGAACCGGTGCCGTCCGGCCTCATCGGTGCGGTCAAGATGGGAACCACGGTTGCCACCAACGCCCTCCTCGAGCGCAAGGGCGAGCGGACGCTGCTCGTCACGACGCGCGGCTTCCGTGACGCGCTGGAGATCGGCTACCAGGCGCGCGCCGACATCTTCGCGAAGAAGATCATCAAGCCGGAACTCCTCTACAGCGCCGTCGTCGAGGTGGACGAGCGCGTCCGCGCCGACGGCGAAGTCGAGACCGCCCCGGACGAGGGCGCGATCCGCGGCGATCTCCAGGCGCAGTTCGATGCCGGCTTTCGGGCCGTCGCCATCGTCTTCATGCATGCCTACCGCTTCCCGCAGCACGAGCAGATGGCCGCCCGGATCGCCCGCGAGATCGGCTTCACCCAGGTTTCCGTCAGCCACGAGGTCTCGCCACTGATCAAGCTCGTCGGCCGCGGCGACACGACCGTGGTCGATGCCTATCTGTCGCCGATCCTGCGCCGCTACGTCGAGCAGGTGGCGAGCGAACTCGGCGCCGATGCCGAGGACGGCGCCCGGCTGATGTTCATGCAGTCCTCCGGCGGCCTGACGGCTGCCGACCTGTTCCAGGGCAAGGACGCCATCCTCTCCGGCCCCGCCGGCGGCGTGGTCGGCGCGGTGGAGACATCGAGGCTTGCGGGCTTCGAACGGATGATCGGTTTCGACATGGGCGGCACGTCGACCGACGTCTCCCACTATGACGGCGAACTGGAGCGCTCCTTCGAGACGGAGGTCGCCGGGGTGCGGATGCGCGCACCGATGATGTCGATCCACACGGTCGCGGCCGGCGGCGGGTCGATCCTGCATTTCGAGAACGGCCGCTTCCGGGTCGGACCGGCCTCGGCCGGCGCCAATCCCGGCCCGAAGGCCTATCGCCGCGGCGGGCCGCTTACGGTGACCGACGCGAATGTCATGCTCGGAAAGCTGTCACCCGACCTCTTCCCGAAGATATTCGGACCGGACCGCGACCAGCCCCTCGATGCGGATGCGGTCCGCGCTGCCTTCGAGGAGATGGCGGTCACGATCGGCTACGGCCGCACGCCTGAAGAGGTGGCGGACGGCTTCCTCGCCATCGCCGTCGAAAACATGGCCAATGCCGTCAAGAAGATCAGCGTGCAGCGCGGCTATGACGTCACCAATTACGTGCTGACCTGCTTCGGCGGCGCCGGCGGCCAGCACGCCTGCCTCACCGCCGATGCGCTGGGCATCTCGACGGTGATGATCCACCCCTTCTCCGGCATCCTGTCCGCCTATGGCATGGGGCTTGCCGACATCCGCGCCACCCGCCAGAAGACGGTGTCGGTCGGGCTCGGCAAGGCGCTTGAAGGTCTTCCCCCGGTGCGCGACGAACTGACGGCGAGCGTGCTGCAGGAAATGGCCGCCCAGGGCGTCTCGAACGCCGATGCCGACGTGCTGCATCGCGCCCACCTGCGCTACCAGGGCACCGATACGACGCTTGCCGTTCCGCTTTCCTCCGTCGCCGAGATGACGGAGGTCTTCGAGGCGCTTCATCGCAAGCAGTTCGGCTTCATCTTCGAAAACCGCGAGATCGTCTTTGAATCCTACGAGGTGGAGGCAATCGGCGGCGGTGCGGAATCGACCGAGCCGACCCATCCGCTCGACGACGCAGCGCCCGCCTCGACCGAGGAAACGCGCTTCTTTTCCGGCGGGGAATGGCGCGACGCGCCCGTCTACCGCCGCGCCGACATCCGCCCGGGCGCGAGGGCGCTCGGCCCCTGCCTGATCGTCGAGCCGCACCAGACGATCGTCGTCGAGGACGGCTGGGCGTTCGAGATCACGGCGCTGGACCACGTCGTCCTGAAGCGCGTCGCAGCACTCGCCCGCCGCAAGGCCGTGGGGACGGAAGCCGATCCCGTTCTGCTGGAGGTCTTCAACAACCTCTTCATGTCGATCGCCGAGCAGATGGGCGTGACGCTCCAGAACACCGCCTCCTCCGTCAACATCAAGGAACGGCTGGACTTTTCCTGCGCGATCTTCGACGAGAACGGCGCGCTCGTCGCCAATGCGCCGCACATGCCGGTGCATCTCGGCTCGATGGACCGCTCGGTGGAATCCATCATCGCCCAGAACAGCGGCCGGATCCGGCCGGGCGACGTCTTCGCGCTCAACGCGCCCTATAACGGCGGGACCCATCTGCCGGACATCACCGTGGTGACCCCGGTCTTCGACGAGAAGGGCGAAGGCATCCTCTTCTATGTGGCCTCGCGCGGGCACCACGCCGATGTCGGCGGCACCGCGCCTGGCTCGATGACGCCGCTTGCGACGACCGTCGACGAGGAGGGCGTGCTGTTCGACAACGTTCTGCTGGTCGACCGCGGGCGCTTCGACGAGGACGGCATCACCCGTCTCCTGTCCGAGCATCCCTATCCCGCCCGCAACGTCGCCCAGAACGTCGGAGACCTTCGGGCGCAGATCGCCGCCAACGAAAAGGGCGTGCACGAAATGCGCAGGATGATCGCGCAATTCGGCCTTCCCGTCGTGCAGGCCTATATGGCCCATGTCCAGGACAATGCGGAGGAGAGCGTCCGGCGGGTCGTCGAGAAGCTCGGCAATTCCGAGTTTTCCTACGACACCGACCAGGGCAGCACGATCAGGGTGAAGATCACGGTCGACAAGGCAAACCGCGAGGCGACGGTCGACTTCACCGGCACCAGTGCCCAGAAGCCGAACAATTTCAACGCGCCGGAGCCGGTCACCCGCGCCGCGGTGCTCTATGTGTTCCGCGTCATGGTGGAAAGCTCGATCCCGATGAACGCCGGCTGCCTGCGGCCGATCCGCATCGTCGTCCCGGACGGCTCGATGCTGAAGCCGCAATATCCGGCGGCGGTCGTCGCCGGCAATGTCGAAACAAGCCAGCACGTGACGAATGCGCTCTTCGGCGCGCTGGGAGCCATGGCCGCCAGCCAGGGCACGATGAACAACCTCACCTTCGGCAACGCCACCTACCAGTATTACGAGACGCTCTGCTCCGGTTCGCCGGCCGGCGTCTTCAACGACGGCACCGGCTTCAGCGGGACGGATGCGGTGCATGTCCACATGACCAATTCCCGCCTCACGGACCCCGAAATCCTGGAAACGCGCTACCCCGTCCTGCTCGAAGACTTCCACATCCGCAAGGCGTCGGGCGGCAGGGGCAGATGGTCGGCGGGCAACGGCACGAAGCGCACGATCCGATTCCTGGAAAAGATGGACTGCGCCATCCTCTCCTCCCACCGGACCATCCGTCCCCACGGCCTTGCCGGCGGCGAGGCCGGGGAACTCGGCCAGACCATCGTCCGAAGGCTCAACGGACGCCTGGAGGATCTCGGCGGTTGCGGCCAGACGGTCCTCGAGGCCGGCGAGGCTGTAACGGTGGTCACCCCGACGGGCGGCGGTTACGGGCCGCGCGACTGATCGATCCCGGGCGGGACCGCCCGGCGATTTTCCATCTTTCTGGAACCCGACGGCGCCCTGCGGGTTTACCGGCGGGGGAGTGCGTTCATGCCGCTCCCTCGTCAATCCAGGAGATGGAGGGAAGACCATGGATGAGAAGAACAGGTCTCAGGGCGGCACCGACATGCCCTCCGGCAGCGACGAACGGGTCCTGACAAATCGGCAGGGCCATCCGATCGCCAACAACCAGTCGCAGCGCACGGTCGGATCGCGCGGGCCGGCGACGCTGGAAAACTACCACTTCCTCGAGAAGATCACCCATTTCGACCGGGAGCGCATCCCGGAGCGGGTCGTGCATGCCCGCGGCTTCGTCTGTTATGGCGAACTCGAGGCAACCGGCAAGATCGGCGACGAACCGGCCTCGAAATATACCCGTGCCAGGCTGTTCCAGCAGGCCGGCAAGAAGACGCCGCTCGCGATCCGCTTCTCCACGGTCATCGGCGGCCGCGATTCTTCCGAGGTCGCCCGCGATCCGCGCGGCTTTGCCGTCAAGTTCTATACCGAGGACGGCAACTGGGACCTCGTCGGCAACAATCTTCCGGTCTTCTTCATCCGCGACGCCATCAAGTTCCCGGACGTCATCCATTCCCTGAAGCCGGACCCGGTGACCTTCCGCCAGGAGCCGAACCGCATCTTCGACTTCATGTCCCAGACGCCGGAATCCATGCATATGCTGACGCATCTCTTCTCGCCGCGCGGCATTCCGGCGAGCTACCGTCACATGGAAGGCTTCGGGGTCAACACCTACAAGATGGTGAACGCCAACGGCGACACGGTGCTGGTGAAATATCATTTCCACCCGCGCACCGGCGTCGCCAGCCTCACGGCCGCGCAGGCCGCCACCGTGCAGGGCCTGGATTTCGGCTCGGCCTCCAAGGATCTCTTCACCTCGATCGAGCGCCGCGAATATCCGCAGTGGGACATGTATGTGCAGATCATGGAGGACAACGACCACCCCGAACTCGACTGGGATCCGCTGGACGACACGAAGACCTGGCCGGAAAACGACTTCCCGCTCCGCCACATCGGCGTGATGACGCTCAACCGCAACGTCGAGGACTTCTTCAACGAGAACGAGCAGATCGCCATGGGCACCGGCGTGCTGGTGGACGGGCTGGACTTCTCCGACGACAAGATGCTGGTCGGCCGGACCTTCTCCTATTCCGATACGCAGCGCCACCGGGTCGGCACGAACTACCTGCAGCTGCCGGTCAACCAGGCGAAGAACGCCAAGGTCGCCACCAACCTTTCCGGCGGCCAGATGAGCTTCCAGCGCGACCTCGCGCCGGGACAGAACCCGCATGTCAACTACGAGCCGTCGATCCACGACGGCCTCACGGAAAGCCCGATCGCGCAACCGAACAATCCGCCGGAGATTCACGGGCGGTTGACGCGGAGCGTCCTCGAGCGCCGCAACGACTACGTTCAGGCCCGCGGCCGCTATTGCACGATGATGGACTGGGAACGCGACGACCTGGTCTTCAACATGGGCGACCTGCTCGGCCAGTGCGAGCGCGACGTGCAGGAGCGCATGGTCTGGCACTTCTTCCTCGTCCATGACGACTACGGTCGCCGTGTCGGCGAAAAGCTCGGCATCAGCGCCGGCGACGTGAGAAACCTCGGTCCGCTGCCGAAACAGGTGCTGACCGACGAAGACCAGCGCCGCCTCCAGAACCTCGGCAACAACGGCGACCGGATCGACCCTGCTGCCTGGGGCCAGTTGACGGGTTCGGTGAAGGACCACCAGGCCTCCGCCGAGGAGATCCTGATGGGCAAGCTGCCGAGCCAGGCGGCCACCCGGAGCCAGGCGGCCGAGTAAGACGAGGGCCGGTCCTTTGCGAGGCCGGCTCTTTCCCTTCCGGGAGGGTGGCCCCTCCCCGCCGATGCGGCTGACGCGCCTTTTCGGTTGACGCACCGGATCGCGATGGGAGCGACGCTTCCAGGCCGGTTTAAAAATGCCTGCCCTCGCCGCGACCGGCGTGGTAGAGGGCCCGCATGAACGGCAAGACGATCGCGATCATCGGCGGCGGGCCCGCGGGCCTCATGGCGGCAGACGTGCTGTCTGCGGACGGCTTTTCGGTAACGGTCTACGAGGCCATGCCGACCGTCGGGCGAAAATTCCTGCTCGCCGGCAAGTCCGGGCTCAACATCACCCATTCGGAGGCCTTCGAGAGTTTCCGGACGCGCTTCGGAGACGCGGGCCAAAGGCTGCGGCCGGCGCTCGACGCCTTCACGCCCGACGACGTCCGCTCCTGGGCCGCCGGTCTCGGCACGGAAACCTTTGTCGGCTCCTCGGGCCGGGTCTTTCCGAAGGCGATGAAGGCCTCGCCGCTGCTCCGGTCATGGCTTCGCCGGCTGGAGGCGCAGGGCGCGCGCGTCCTGACGCGGCATCGCTGGATCGGCTTTTCCGCCGACGGCTATCTGCTGCAGACCCCGGAGGGGCAGGTCGTCATCCGTCCCGACGCGGCACTCCTTGCTCTGGGCGGCGCCAGCTGGCCCCGCCTCGGGTCCGACGCTGCCTGGGTGCCGTGGCTTGAGGCCCGCGCTGTCCCGATCACGCCCTTCGCTCCGGCCAATTGCGGCTTCGACGTTGCGTGGAGCGACACCTTTCGCGAGCGCTTTGCCGGAAGCCCGGTCAAGTCGGTCACCGCGACATCCGATGCCGGCACCGTCCAGGGCGAGTTCGTCATCTCCCGCCACGGCATCGAGGGCAGCCTCGTCTACGCCCATGCCGCGGCGCTGCGCGACCGGCTGGCGAAGGAGGGGCAGGCCTCGCTGGTGCTCGATCTCGCCCCCGGCCGAACCGCGGAGCGTCTCGCCCGCGACCTCGAACGGCAGGACCGCAAGGCAAGCTTCGCCAACCGGCTGCGCAAGGCGGCCGGACTGGACGGGGTAAAGGCGGTGCTGCTGCGCGAATGTGTGCCCAATGCTTCCGCCCTCCGCGCCCACGAACTCGCCCTGCGAATCAAGGCATTGCCGATCCCGCTCCTGAGGCCAAGGCCGATCGAGGAGGCAATCTCGTCCGCCGGCGGCGTGGCGTGGGAGGCGATCGACGACCGCTTCATGCTGAAACAATTGCCCGGCCTGTTCGTGGCCGGAGAGATGCTGGACTGGGAAGCCCCGACGGGCGGCTATCTCCTCACCGCCTGCCTTGCCAGCGGGCGCGCCGCGGCGCGCGGCATCGAAGAGTGGCTCGCCGGGCGCTGACGGCGACCTTCCTGCGGCAACCGGTCATTGATCAGACCGCTTTCGCTCCCCCGGATGCGAGGCTAGGGTATGGCCAGGTTCCACCTTCGAATATCGCAGGACCTGCCGACATGACACTGACCAGACGCAGACATCTCGTCAGCACGAGACGGACCGTAACGGGACTGGTTCTCGTCGCCGCCATCTCGTTCATCGCCGGAATGACCGACGCCGTGGGTCTCCTCCTTACCGGCGACTTCGTGTCCTTCATGACCGGCAACACGACGCGCGCCGCCATTTCGTTTGCGGACGGCAACTACCTGCACGCGCTCATTCTGTTCGTGGCCCTCTGGGTCTTCATCATCGGCAATGCCGCCGGCATCGTCATCGCCCACACGATCTCCAGCCGCCGGAGCCTCGCCGTCCTCACCAGCGTTGCGCTTGTCGTCACGCTCGCCGCCCTGCTCCCGGACGAGGGTTATCGCCGCGTCCAGTTCTACCTCATCATCCTGGCGATGGGCATGATCAACGCCACCGTGGAGCATATCGAGGGCCTGCCGATCGGGCTGACCTACATCACCGGCGCCCTCTCCCGCTTCGGGCGCGGGATCGGCCGCTGGATCGTCGGTGACCGCAACCCGGCGGGGTGGGTGATCCAGACGATCCCCTGGACCGGAATGGCCGCGGGCGCGGTGACGGGCGCATTCCTCACCAACTGGCTCGGCAAGGATGCACTGTGGGCCGTGGTGATCGGCATCGTGGCGATTGCCCTCGCGACAGGCTTTCTGCCGCGTCCGCTCCACCTGCATTTCCAGCAGCCGATCGTGCCGAAAGGCGGACGGCGGCGTTGACAGCGCCGTCGGATGTGGCGACAGGTCAGGGCATGTTCCTCTTCTCCAAGCTCTTCTGGCTCGTGACCCAGCCGCTCTCCCTTGCCTTCCTGTTCAGCGCAGCCGGCGCGCTCCTGGCGTTTTCCGGCTTCCGGCGGACCGGGGGGATCGCGGCGGCACTCGCCGCCCTCATCCTGTTCGTGACGCTCTACACGACGGCGGGCGGCGTTGCGCTGCAAGTGCTGGAGGCGAGATTTCCGAAGTCCTCGGAGGAGCCCCGGGATCTTACCTGCATCCTCATCCTCGGCGGTGCGCTGGAGAACGAGGTCACCACCAGCCGCGGCGGCGTGGAATTCAACCAGGCGGCGGAGCGCTTCGTCGAACCGTTGCGGCTCGCGCTTCGGCATCCGCAGGCCCGCATCCTGGTATCGGGCGGCGACGGGTCGATCAGTGGCGCCTACGAGCCGGAGGCGGAAGCATCGGAGCGCCTGTTCTCGGCCTTCGGCATCCCGCCGGAGCGGCTCGTCAAGGAAAGCGCCTCGCGCACGACCCACGAGAACGCGCTGGAGACGAGGCAGGTGCTGGCCCGTGAAGGTCTCACGGATTGCCTGCTGGTGACCTCCGCCTTTCACATGCCGCGTTCGGTCGGGCTTTTCCGGAAGGCGGATATCGCGGTCACCCCGTGGCCGGTGGACTACCGCACCAGCGGCGTCCTGCGCCTCGGCTTCGACTTCACGCAGCCCACCTCGAACGCGCAACTGACGTCGACGGCGGTCCGCGAGTGGATCGGCCTGCTCGGCTACTATCTCACCGGCCGGATCGACAGCCTCTTTCCGGCGCCATGAGCGTCACTTGCGCGAGATGGTGACGAAGCGTCCGCCACGCACGCGCACCGTCATCTCGCAGGGCTTGTCCTCGGTCCGCTCGCAGAAGCGCGGATGCATCTTCATCAGGAAGACCATGTTGCCGAAGCGCTTGATGAAGTCGTAGCCGTAGATGCGGGCGGTGGCGATCATGAAATAGCCGCCCTCCTTGGCCCGAAGGTAGAAATTGTAGGGGCACCCGTCCTCGTTGCAGTCGGGGCCGCGCGTGCCGTCGCAGGTGACCTCGCCGTGATTGCTGACCGCATCGACGATGCCGTCATTGTTGATGTCCAGCCGGGTGATGAAGCCGCTGCCGAACTGGGCGATCCTGCACTGGTCGCGGAAGTGATCCTTCTCGTAGATTTCCGGATCGCTCAGCAATTCCTGCTGCGCCGAGGCGGTCGCCGGCACAAGTGCGAGCGCCAGGACCTGCGCGACGATGATCAGATGCTTTTTCACGGGCATTGGCTCCTCGGCCCCTTCGCCTCCCCGCAGGATGCGCGTAAGGAGGTTCGATCGGATGAGGCGGTGCTAACAGACGGCACTTGCGCGACGCTGGTGAACCGACCGGAGGGTGAGAGATGCTCTATATACTGGATTATGCCGGCGTGGTGGTCTTCGCCGCGACCGGCGCGCTCGCCGCGTCCCGCAAGCAGCTCGACATCATCGGCTTCCTGTTCTTCGCGGCGCTGACCGGCGTCGGCGGGGGCACGCTTCGCGACCTGATCCTCGGGCGCACGCCGGTCTTCTGGGTGGTCGATCCGACCTATATCCTCGTCTGCGTCGCCACCGGCGCCGTGCTCTTCTTCACCGCCCACCTCATCGAATGGCGCTACCGGCTGCTGCTCTGGCTCGATGCCGTGGGGCTTGCGGCCTATGGTGTCATGGGCGCCGCGATCGGCCTTTCCTCGACGGGCTCGGAAGCGATCGCCATCGTGACCGGCGTGCTGACCGCCACCTGCGGCGGCATCCTCCGCGACACGCTGGCCGACGAGCCGTCCGTTCTGCTGCGCTCCGAGATCTATATTTCCGCCGCGCTTGCCGGCGCCTGCGTCTTCACCCTGCTGCAGGCGCTCGGGCTCCCGCCGATCGGAAGTTCCGTCGCCGGGTTCCTCGTCGCCTTCGGGCTGAGGGGAGGGGCAATTCGTTACGGGTGGACGATCCCGCGCTACCGGCCGAGGGCCGGGCGCGATCCCGAGGACGCCGTCAAGAAACGCTGAGGAGGCTAGTTCTTCTTCTCGCGCAGCCGGATCACGACGTCCACGTAGGAGATTTCCATCCCCTCCGGTGCGGGCGGAATGTTGCCGATCTCGATATTGCTGACGGGAATGTCGAGGACCTCGTTGCGGCCCTCGATGAAGAAGTGGTGATGGTCGGAGACGTTGGTGTCGAAATAGGTCTTCGCACCCTCGACCGCCAGGACGCGGATCATTCCGGCTTCGGTGAACTGGTGCAGGGTATTGTAGACGGTGGCGAGCGACACCGGCACATTGGCGGCAAATGCCTCCTCGTGCAGTTCCTCCACCGTCACATGTCTGTCGCCCTTGGCGAAAAGCAGTTCGGCAAGCGCAATGCGCTGGCGAGTCGGCCTCAATCCGCAGCCGCGCAACTTTGTCTCGATATTCAGCAAAGCCCCTGCCATATTGCCAGCATGTCCCATCGATGTCTGCGACATATACTATCTTGAGTTTCGGATATAACTTTTGCCGCCGCACCTTTCAATAGGGTGCGAACCGGTCGTCGACATGCAGATCCCTGCAAAAACGTGCAATTTGGTCCTCGACCTCTAGTTTGCAAAGCCAGCTTCCTATATGCGATGCCGGGAATGCCGTCCGCCGCGATCGTCCCGGGCAACCGTATACGCTTTCGCCACGGACATGGTTGTGCTTCAATTTCCGCCGTTCCTGTCATAAAGATCTGGCACGGCACGAGGGAACCGAACTTTGATGACGGAAAGACAGTCGAGCTTTTCTTACGATGAAATTCTGGCCTGCGGTCGCGGGGAATTGTTCGGGCCGGGCAACGCCCAGCTCCCCCTGCCCCCCATGCTGATGGTCCATCGGATCACTGACGTCTCGGAAACCGGCGGCGAATTCGGCAAGGGCTATATCCGCGCCGAATACGACGTCCATCCGGACGACTGGTACTTCCCGGTCCACTTCCAGGGGAACCCGATCATGCCGGGCTGCCTTGGCCTGGACGGCATGTGGCAGCTCACCGGCTTCTACCTCGGCTGGCTGGGCGAAGAGGGCCGCGGCATGGCGCTGTCCACCGGCGAAGTGAAGTTCAAGGGCATGGTCCGCCCCCACACCAAGCTCCTCGAATACGGCATCGACTTCAAGCGAGTGATGCGCGGTCGTCTCGTCCTCGGAACCGCCGACGGCTGGGTCAAGGCGGACGGCGAAACCATTTATCAGGCGACGGACCTGCGTGTTGGTCTGTCTAAGGATAAGACGGCCTGAGGCGTCAACGACGCACCGAGGCAGAAAGAGCAGAAAAGGTCCATCAGATGAGACGGGTTGTTGTCACGGGTCTCGGCATCGTGTCCTCCATTGGAAACGACGCCTCCCAAGTCACCGAATCGCTCCGCCAGGCAAAGTCCGGCATTTCCTTCTCGCCGGATTTCGCCGAGCACGGCTTCCGCTGCCAGGTCTGGGGCCGCCCCGACCTTGATCCCACCGATCTGGTCGATCGTCGCGCCATGCGCTTCCTGTCGCAGGGCGGGGCCTGGAACCACGTCGCCATGAAGCAGGCGATCGCCGATTCCGGCCTCGACGAAAAGGACTATGCCGAGAACGAGCGCGTCGGCATCATCATGGGCTCCGGCGGCCCCTCCACGCGCACCCTCATCGAGGCCGCAGAGATCACCATCAAGAACGGCAGCCCGAAGCGCATCGGCCCGTTCGCGGTCCCGAAGGCGATGTCATCGACGGCTTCGGCGACGCTTGCGACCTGGTTCAAGCTCCACGGCGTGAACTATTCCATCTCGTCGGCCTGCTCGACCTCGGCGCACTGCATCGGCAATGCCGCGGAGATGATCCAGTGGGGCAAGCAGGACATGATGTTCGCCGGCGGCCACGAGGACCTCGACTGGACCATGTCGAACCTCTTCGACGCCATGGGCGCCATGTCCACCAAGTACAACGACCAGCCGGCAACCGCCTCGCGCGCCTATGACGTCGACCGCGACGGCTTCGTCATCGCCGGCGGTGCTGGCGTCCTCGTGCTCGAGGAAATGGAACGCGCCAAGGCACGCGGCGCCAAGATCTATGCCGAGATCGTCGGCTACGGCGCGACCTCGGACGGCTACGACATGGTGGCTCCCTCCGGCGAAGGCGCGATCCGCTGCATGCGCCAGGCGCTCTCCACGGTGAAGGGCGAGGTCGACTACATCAACACCCACGGCACCTCGACCCCGGTCGGCGATTCGAAGGAAATCGGCGCCATCCGCGAAGTCTTCGGCGACCGCATCCCGCATGTCCAGTCGACCAAGTCGCTCACCGGCCACTCGCTCGGCGCCGCCGGCGTGCAGGAATCGATCTACGGCCTGCTGATGATGCAGGAGAAGTTCATCGGCGAGAGCGCGCACATCCAGACGCTCGATCCCGAGTTCGAAGGCGTGCCGATCGTGCGCAAGCGCATCGACAACGCGAAGATCGACACCGTTCTTTCCAATTCCTTCGGGTTCGGCGGCACCAACGCCACGCTCGTCTTCCAGCGCTACAACGGATAGGTCTCATGACGGGGTTCATGCAGGGGAAGCGCGGCCTGATCATGGGGGTCGCGAACAATCACTCCATCGCCTGGGGAATTGCCAAGGCGGTGGCGGCGCGGGGTGCCGAGCTCGCCTTCACCTATCAGGGCGAGGCGCTCGGCAAGCGGGTGAAGCCGCTCGCCGCCGAAGTCGGCTCGGATTTCCTGCTGCCATGCGACGTGGACGACATCGCCTCCGTCGACGCGACGTTCGACGCGATCCGCGAGCGCTGGGGCAAGCTTGACTTCCTCGTCCACGCGATCGGCTTTTCCGACAAGAACGAGCTCAAGGGGCTCTATGCGAACACGACGCGCGAGAACTTTTCCCGCACGATGGTGATCTCCTGCTTCTCGTTCACGGAAGTCGCCAAACGCGCCGCAGAGCTGATGACCGAGGGCGGCGCTATGCTGACCCTCACCTATGGCGGCTCGATGCGCGTCATTCCGAACTACAACGTCATGGGCGTCGCAAAGGCGGCGCTGGAAGCGTCCGTACGCTACCTGGCGGCCGATTACGGACCGCAGGACATCCGTGTCAACGCGATCTCCGCAGGACCCGTGCGCACCCTTGCCGGTGCCGGCATTTCCGACGCGCGGGCCATGTATTCCTGGAACCAGAAGAACGCGCCGCTCCGGCGGACCGCGACCATCGAGGATATCGGCGGGTCGGCGCTCTATCTCCTGTCGGACCTGTCGCGCGGCGTCACGGGCGAAATCCACTATGTGGATGCCGGCTACAACATCACGTCGCTGCCGACGCTCGAGCGTCTTCGCAAGGCCGATCTGGAATAGTTTTCAGACGCGCAAAAGCAGAAGCCCTGCATCGAGCAGGGCTTCCTGTCAGTCGATATTTTCTTATTTCTTCGCCCAGAGCACCTTGAACCGGGAATTCCGGCAGGTCTCGCCGCTGTCCCTGAATTCGGCCTTGAGGACCGGCTCATAGGGCAGGCCGCGATTGGCGACCAGCATCAGCCGGCCATTGCCCCGGAGTGCCGCTGCAGCGGCGCGGATCATCGCCTTGCCCAGTTCTGGATCGGCCGCCTGCGCCTCGTGGAAGGGCGGGTTCATGATCACCAGATCGTATTTTTCCTTCGGCGGCTCCTGGGCAAGATCCTGCCAGAAGAACCGCGCATTGAGGTCCGGGCAATTGCGGGCGACGTTCTCGCGGGCAAATTCCAGCGCCTTGTGGTCCGCCTCGAAGAGGTCGATGCGGTTGACCCGCGGGGACTGTTCCGCGAGCCGCACGGTCAGGTAGCCCCAGCCGGCGCCGAAATCGGCTGCGTTGCCGTCGAAGTCGGTCGGCAGCCGCTCGGCGAGAAGCTCCGAACCCGGGTCGATGCGGTCGTGGGAGAACATGCCGGGCGCTGCCCGGAAGCGGCCCTCCACGGTAACCGGTACCTTCTTCAGCGCCTGGATGGCTGCGGCCGCGTCCTGCGGCCGTGCCAGCCAGATG
Organism: Pseudomonadota bacterium; assembly: GCA_023416545.1. Lineage (GTDB taxonomy): Bacteria > Pseudomonadota > Alphaproteobacteria > Rhizobiales > Rhizobiaceae > Neorhizobium. The sequence continues at coordinate 2,400 of JAEZHO010000122.1, read as the reverse complement.
GCCACCCCGTGATACTTCGGCGTGTAGTCGAGCGTCATGCCGAGCTTGAGCAGCGTGTTGCGCAGCGGCTGGATGCCATCCTCCTTGCCGCCGGCGATGACGATCATCCCGCCCGGCCTGACGCGCTCCAGCGCCTCCGCCACGCGGTTTTCGTTCTCGCCCTTGTGCTTGCCGCAGAGGACGAGCGCCATGTCGTAGTCGGTGCCTTCCGGCTCCGGGAAGGCGCCCTCGCCCAGGAAGCGGAACATCGGGCGGAACGGCTGCACGGCCGTCACGTCCGCGGCGAAGCCTTCCGGAAAGCCCTGCCCGGCTTCGGCGCCCAGGAACAGGACGCGCTCGCCCGCGAGCGGGACCGCCACCGCGCCGGTGGCAAAGGGGTGGAAGAGGGTCTTGAGGGCGTCTCTGCTCATCGCAACTGACCTTAGAAGTATGGATAAAGAAAAGGCGCGGAAACCATCCCGCGCCTTGATGCTTCAGGAAAGAAGAACCTTATTCGGCAGCTTCGCCGCCCTCGGTCTTCTTTTCCCTCTTTTCCTGCGGGATTTCCTGGCCGGTCGCCTGGTCGACGACCTTCATGGACAGGCGAACCTTGCCGCGCTCGTCGAAGCCCATCAGCTTGACCCAGACCTTGTCGCCTTCCTTGACGACGTCGGTCGTCTTGGCAACGCGGTCGGATGCGAGCTGCGAGATGTGCACGAGGCCGTCACGGGCGCCGAAGAAGTTGACGAATGCGCCGAAGTCGGCGGTCTTGACGACCGTGCCTTCATAGATGGCGCCGACTTCCGGTTCCGCGACGATCGAGTGGATCCACTTGCGGGCAGCCTCGATCTCCTTGCCGGAGGACGAAGCGATCTTGACCGTGCCGTCGTCGTCGATGTTGATCTTGGCGCCGGTCTTCTCGACGATTTCGCGGATGACCTTGCCGCCCGAACCGATGACTTCACGGATCTTGTCGACCGGGATGTTCATCACTTCGATGCGCGGCGCGAACTCGCCGAGCTGGCCACGGCTCTCGGTGATTGCCTTCGACATTTCGCCGAGGATGTGCTGGCGGCCGCCCTGGGCCTGGCCGAGCGCGACCTTCATGATCTCCTCGGTGATACCGGCGATCTTGATGTCCATCTGCAGCGAGGTAATGCCGTCGGACGTACCGGCGACCTTGAAGTCCATGTCGCCGAGATGATCCTCGTCACCGAGAATGTCGGACAGGACGGCGAAGCGATCGCCTTCGAGGATGAGGCCCATGGCGATGCCGGCAACCGGCTTTGCCAGCGGAACGCCGGCATCCATCAGAGCAAGCGAGGTGCCGCAGACCGTTGCCATCGAGGACGAACCGTTGGATTCGGTGATCTCGGAAACGACGCGCAGCGTGTAGGGGAACTGCTCGGTGGTCGGCAGCATCGGGTGGATGGCGCGCCATGCGAGCTTGCCGTGGCCGATTTCGCGACGACCCGGGGAGCCCATGCGGCCCGTTTCACCGACCGAGTAGGGCGGGAAGTTGTAGTGGAGCATGAACTGCTCCTTGTACATGCCCGTCAGCGAGTCGACATACTGTTCGTCTTCGCCGGTGCCGAGCGTCGCAACGACCAGCGCCTGGGTTTCGCCGCGCGTGAAGAGCGCCGAACCGTGGGTACGGGGCAGGATGCCGACTTCGGCGACGATCGGGCGAACCGTTTCCAGGTCGCGGCCGTCGATGCGGCTCTTGGTGTCGAGGATGTTCCAGCGGACGATCTTCGCCTGCAGGCCCTTGAAGACCGAGCCGATGACTTCCGGCGTGAAGCGGGGTTCTGCGCCTTCCGGGAAGAAGTGTGCCTTCACCTTCGCCTTGACGGCGTCGACGGCGGCGTAGCGCTCTGCCTTCTGGGTGATCTTGTAGGCGTCGCGCAGTTCGGTTTCAGCCAGCTGAAGCATTTCGGCCTCGAGCGCGGAATGATCTTCCGGCTCGAATTCGCGCGGCTCCTTGGCGGCGACTTCGGCCAGCTTGATGATCGCGTCGATCACCGGCTGGAAGCCACGGTGGCCGAACATGACGGCGCCGAGCATGACGTCTTCCGGCAGTTCCTTTGCTTCGGATTCGACCATCAGGACCGCGTCACCCGTACCGGCGACGACGAGATCGAGCGTCGATTCCGGCATTTCGTCGAGATGCGGGTTGAGGACGTATTCGCCGTTGATGTAGCCGACGCGCGCGCCGCCGATCGGGCCCATGAAGGGAACGCCGGAAAGCGTCAGCGCTGCAGACGTGGCGACCATGGCCAGCACGTCGGGATTGTTTTCCAGGTCATGCTGGATGACGGGGACGACGACCTGCGTGTCGTTCTTGTAGCCGTCGGGGAAGAGCGGGCGGATCGGACGGTCGATCAGGCGCGAGACGAGCGTCTCGTTCTCGCTCGGACGGCC
>JAEZHO010000057.1 GCA_023416545.1 Pseudomonadota bacterium | reverse complement strand
CCCGGCAATGAAGATTGGCAGGATGCTCCTATGGACCGAAGAGATTTCCTCAGATCCGGTTTCGTGACGCTCACGGCAGCCACCGCGCCGGCGTTCTTCCTGCAGTCTCCGGTCGCGCGCGCCCGGCAGGCGGAAAACGAGAAGGTCTTCCTCCGCGACCATTACGCGCCGACGCAGGTCGAGCTGACCGTCGACCAGCTCTCGGTGCGCGGCGCCATCCCGCCGTCGCTAAGCGGCCGCTATATCCGCAACGGCCACAACCCGCCGACAGGGCATGAGCCGCCGTACTGGTTCGAGGGCAACGGCATGCTGCACGGCGTGCGGATTAAGGACGGCCGCGCCGAATGGTATCGCAACCGCTTCGTCCGCACCCCGGCCTTGTCCGGAGCCCGGACCTTCCGCGAGGACGGCAGCGTCGATCTTGCGGCAAGCGCGGCGGCGACCAGCGTCTATGCCCATGCCGGGCGTATCTTCGCCCTGCAGGAGGTGAACCTGCCGTTTCTGGTCGGACCCGAACTCCAGACGCTCGGCGTCTTCGACTTCGACGGAAAGCTGAAGGCGCCGATGACGGCGCATCCGAAGATCGATCCCCGCACCGGCGAAATGCTGTTCATCTCCTACGGGCCGCAGGAGCCGCATCTGACCTATTTCCGTGTCTCTCCGGAAGGCGAGCTGACGCATGTCGAGCCGGTGCCCGGCGCGGGCCCCTCGATCATGCACGACTTTGCCGTGACGGAGAACTTCGTCGTCTTCCTGGACCCGAGCGTCGTCTTCGACCCGACCAGCACGCTGCCTTTTCCCTACAGATGGGACGCCAACTATCCGGCGAAGATCGGCGTGCTGCCCCGCGACCGCTCGAAGGGCCCCGTTCAATGGATCGCGGTGGACCCGAACTTCTACTTCCACATCAGCAATGCCTGGGAGGAGCCGGACGGCACGCTGCGGATGGAGGCGACCTATTACGAGGAGGATGCCTGGGCGCGCTTCAGCCGCTGGCTGATGAGCACGCCCGGCCACGGCCATTATATCGTCGAGGGCGACAAGTTCGCGCGCTGGCACATCGATCCGGCGGCCGGCACTGCAAAGCCGGAAATACGAAGCGATATCTCGGCCGATTTCCCGACGATCAACCAGTCCTTCCTGGGGCGCAGCAATCGCTATACCTATGCCTCTGCCTTCCCCAACCGGGTCCTGAAGCGCAACGCGATCGTCAAGTATGACGGGCGCTCGGGCGGCGTCGACGTGCGGGAGTTTCCGCCGGGCCAGATGCCGGAAGAGCCATGGTTCGTGGCCGATCCGGAGGGAACGGCGGAGGATGACGGCTGGCTCTTCAGCTACGTCGGCGACCTCGCGGCGCGGCGCGGCGCGCTCTACATCCTCGACGCGACCGACATCCGGGCCGCCCCGGTGGCCGTCGTCGAGATACCGGGCTGGGTTCCGGCCGGCGTCCACGGGAGCTGGATCGACGATTCCGTCCTGAAAATGTGACACTCCCTCATCTTGCCATGATCAAACCGCAAATGATTCCGAAGGTGCCGGCAGCCCTCCACGGAGATATCGGTGTGCCCCATGACCACGTGAATGCGCCGTTGAAGGACGGTGCCAGGCTTCTCCTCGACGTCCTCGCGGACGAGGGGATCGAGTACATCTTCGGCAACCCCGGCACGACCGAGATGCCGCTGATGCATGCTCTGGCGAGCTATCCCGATCTCACCTACATCCTCGGCCTCCAGGAGACGGCGGTGGTCGCCATGGCCGACGGCTACGCGCAGGCGACCGGCAAGCCCGCCTTCGTCAACCTGCACACAGCCGGCGGGCTCGGGCATGCGATGGGCGCGCTGGTGCACGCGCGGGTGGCGCAGACCCCGATGCTCGTCACCGCCGGGCAGCAGGACACGCGCCACCTCCATGCCGATCCGCTCCTGTCGGGAAACCTCGTCGACATCGCACGGCCCGCCACGAAGTGGGCGCGCGAACTGTCCCATCCGGACGAGATACCGGTCATGGTCCGGCGGGCCCTGCAGGATACCGTGACCGCGCCCGCGGGCCCCGTCTTCCTCTCTCTCCCGATCGACATGATGACGGCTCCGGCGCGGGCGAAGGCCGGCGGGCGGTCGCGGATCGACCGGCAGGCGGTGGCGGGCGGGCTTGACGAGCTTGCCGAAGCGCTGGCTTCGGTCGCGCCGGGCAGGCTTGCCGTCGTTTCGGGCGACGAGGTCACGAGGAGCGACGCGATCTCCGAGGCGACGGCCCTGGCCGATGCCCTCGGGGCCCGGGTGTACGGCCCGTCCTGGCCGGGCTACATGTCCTTCCCGACCGATCATCCGCTCTGGGCGGGAAATCTCCCCTCGACCGCCGGCGGGATGCATTCCACTCTGGAGGACTACGATGCGGTGCTCGTCCTCGGCGGACATTCGCTAATCTCCTACCTCTACAGCGAGGGCCCGGCCGTCCCGATCTCCTGCGATCTCTACCAGGTCTCCGAGGATGTTGGAGAACTGGGCCGCCGATACCCCGCGCGCCTTGCCTGCCACGGCCACCTGAAGACATCGCTTCGGGCACTGCTGCCGCTTGTGTCCGCCCGGATGGCCGCCCACGAAGAGGGTGTCGCGCGGCTGAGGTCGGCCGCTTCCTCCGGGCGTGAGGCACGTCTTGCCGCGCTGGAGCGACGGATTGCAGCCGAGGTCGGAGCTTCGGTGATCTCTCCCCTGGTGGCCGCCGCGGAAGTGCTGCGGGCAGCCGGCGGCGAGGTGCCGGTCGTCGATGAGGCGCCGGCCACCATGCATCACGTGCGCTCGGCGCTCGAAAAATGGCCGGTGCCGAAATATGTATTCATGCGCAGCGCGATCCTCGGCTGGGGCCTGCCCGCCGCCATCGGCGTGTCGCTCGGACTGGACCGGGCGCCGGTGCTCGCGCTTCTCGGGGACGGTTCGGCGCTCTACTCGCCGCAGGCGCTCTGGAGTGCCGCGCGGTACCGGGTGCCGGTGACCTTCGTGATCATGAACAACGCCGAGTACAACATCCTAAAGAAGTACTCGGTCGCCCAGGGCTACGGCGCCGACGGCAACTCCACCGTGCCGGGCCTGGAAATCGACGACCCGCGGGTCGACTTCATGGCGCTCGCCGCGTCGATGGGCATCAGGTCCCGCCGCGTCGGGCGGGCTCACGAGATAGGACCGGCGGTCCGGGAGGGCATTGCCTCGAACGAGCCGAACCTCGTCGAGATTGTCATCGCTCCGGAGTAAGCGTCTCGCCCCGGGGCGGCAGGAAGGCAGGTGCGGAACCCGATCCCGGCAACCGGCTCGCCCGGGCGCCGGATATCGCGTTCCGTTGACGATGAACTTTTTCCGCAACCGGTGGCTCCTTTCGTCCATGGACTATCAGACCCGCATAGAGCCCTCCGATGCCGAACTGGCGTTCGCCGCCAGGGGAGGAGACGTCGCCTGCCTCGGCGTGCTGCTGGAGCGCCACCGCGCACGGCTTCACGCCGCGGCCTTGCGCGTCCTCGGCTATGGCGTGGAAGCCGAGGATGCGGTCCAGGAAACCTTTCTCGTCGCCCTTAGGCACATCGGGTCGCTCAACGAGCCTCAGGCGGTCGTCGGCTGGCTTCTCACCATATTGCAGCGCTGCTGCCTGCGACATCTGCGCCGCCGGCGGGGGGAGGTTCTCGCGGCCGACGTGCCCGATCGCCCGGACGAGGCTATCGGTCCCGAGGAGCGGGTCGAGAAACTGGCCATGCGCGACTGGGTGTGGGATGCCTTGCACCGGCTGCCCGAGCCTTTGCGGGCGACCGCCATGCTGCGCTACTTCGGAAGCTACCAGTCCTACGAGGAACTGGCGTCCATCCTGTCAATTCCCGTCGGCACGGTCCGAAGCCGCCTGGCCACGTCCAGGCGCAAGCTTGCCGGGATGCTGCTGGAAACGGCGGGACTGCACGACGGCGACAGCCGCTTGAGCGCACGGCGGCACGCTCAGTATTACGAGACGGCGTGTCCGGGCCTGTTGAACCCCAGTGACCGGGATCGCTACTTCCGGCATTTCGCCCCGGACCTTGAGCTTTACCGTGGAGGACAGGCCCCCGTTATCGGACGATGCTTCTTTCTGCAGGAACTGACCGCGACGGCCGATGCAGGCGTCATGCTGCATACGCAGCGTGTCCTGAGCGCCGGGAACGTCACCGTTGTCGAGGGGCGGTTCGTGAACCCTGACAACGATCCGCTCCATTGCCCGCCGGGCGTTGCCTTCGTCATCTTCCGGCAGGGCGGTCTCGCGGTGCGTCTCCACATCCATCTTTCGTCGCGCCCGCCCGCCACGCCGGAGGACGAGCCCTGAAACATCGTGAGGTGGCGGGCGAACTTTTCGCCCCGCCTTCAACTCTTGTGGTTCGTGCCGCCGCAGGCGGCGTGGCCCGAATACGAGGAGAGACAGCGTGAGGAAATCGACGCATAGCTCGCCGCCCGGCGGGCGGGGCGGCGAACCCGGGCAGCGGGGATGGCTTTACGTCATCGTCTTCGCCGCCCTGATCGTCGGCGGCAGCGCTCTGGCCTATCGGGCGGAGGGCGGGGCCACCGCCTACAAGGACATCCCGCAGACTGTCGTCCCGGACGCCGGGGCCACGGACGAGGAAATCCGGCGAGCCGCTGCAATCGCCGCGTTGACGAGGCACTGGAACGCGGTGCTGAGCAGCATGCAGGTGGATTTCGAAATGCCCGGGAGCGGGCTCGCCGGCGATACCGACGCGGTCCCGTTCCGAAGCGCCGCGGCACACCGGTAGCGCGCGGAATGGTCCGTAGGTGGTCAGGCAGGCCGCGCCTTGCGCCCGGTAACATCGATCGCGAGGAGGTTTTCATGGCTGTCTTCGGAGAGGCCGCGAGCACGGTCAGGGAAATCGTTTCGGTCCTGGACAAGCATCGCGACGCCGTTCGCGGGACGTATCGCGCGCGCTATGTCTACGATGCGGCGTCAGGCACCGCCTGCAGCGCACCTCGCTTAGAGCGTCCCGCGGGCCATCCCGACAATCCCGCGACGGTCATCGATCCCTTCGAACAGATATTCTGCGCCCTCGCCGTGTGCGCGGGCTCGGATTATCCCATGCTCGCGAAGGACGCCGGCATCGACCTGCGTTTCGTCGATTTCACGGCGGAAGGCCTGTTCGATCCGCGGGGTAAATTCATGGGGCTCGAAGGGCTCGAAGCCCCCGCCGATGCACGCCGCTGCTTCGTGTCCCTGCACCTGCGGGCCGAACTGAGATCATCCGCGCCCCGGTCGGAACTGGAAAAGCTCCACCGTCGCGTCATCTCCTATAACATGGTCCTCGGAACGCTGAGGAATGTCCACGTGACGGACGAGCTCGTCGTCCGGCGGGGCTGAGGGAACGGGAAGGGGCCTTCGCTCAGGTCACGAACGGCATGATGTCGACGCCGTCGCCGGGAAATACGGTCAGGTGCGGATGGTCCTGGAACAGCCGCGCGGCGGCCTCGGCAGTCTCCGCCTCGACGACCAGATAGCCGCAGAACGGGTTCTGCGCTTCGGCGATCCCGTCCCGCGTCACCCGCGTCGTCCTGCCCACCATGCCGCCGCGGTCGAGGATGTGGGCGCCATTGCGCTCCTCCCACGCCATCCACTGCGGAATTCCCACGGCATCGATGGCATCCTGCTCGGCCTTCGGGAGGCGTCGAAACGCCGCCAGGTCCTCCGGCTTCATCGTGTAGACGGCGAGAA
>JAEZHO010000028.1 GCA_023416545.1 Pseudomonadota bacterium | reverse complement strand
AACGGGTTGGGCTTCTGGAAGACCATGCCGACGCGGGCACGCAGTTCCACGACGTCGATGTCCGGGTCCTGGATATCCTGGCCGTCCAGCGTGATCTTTCCCGTGACCCGGGCATTGGCGATCGTGTCGTTCATGCGGTTCAGGCAGCGCAGGAAGGTCGACTTGCCGCAGCCGGACGGGCCGATCAGCGCGGTCACCGTGTTCTTGCGGACGCCGAGGTTGACATCGAACAGGGCCCGCTTGTCGCCGTAATAGACGGAGACGTCCTGCCCCACCATCTTGTAGTCGATTTCATTCATCTTCTTTACCAGGGCTTCTTCTGTGCCGGCTTCCGACAGGATGTTCATCTCGCTCTCTCCTTACCACCGACGCTCGAAGCGGCGACGCAGAATGACGGCCACGAGGTTCATGACCAGAAGAAATACAAGCAGAACGATAATCGCACCCGATGCACGTTCCACAAAAGCAGGGTCTCCGCGCTGCGTCCAGTTGTAGACTTGAACCGGCAGGGCTGAGGCGGGATCGAAGAAGCCCTCGGGCGGCGCGGCGGGATACTCCCGCACGAAGGCGACCATGCCGATCAGGAGCAGCGGCGCCGTCTCGCCGAGCGCCTGGGCAAGGCCGATGATCGTGCCCGTCAGGATGCCGGGCATGGCAAGCGGCAGGACGTGGTGGAAGACCGATTGCATCTTCGAGGCGCCGACGCCGAGCGCGGCGTCGCGGATCGACGGCGGCACGGCCTTCAGGGCCGCCCTGGTCGCGATGATGATCGTCGGCAGCGTCATCAGCGTCAGGACCAGGCCGCCGACGATCGGCGCCGACTGCGGCAGTCCCATGAAGTTGATGAAGGCGGCGAGCCCGAGGATGCCGAAGACGATCGAGGGGACCGCCGCGAGATTGGCGATGTTCACCTCGATCAGGTCGGTGAAGCGGTTCTTCGGCGCGAACTCCTCCAGGTAGATCGAGGCCGCGACGCCGATCGGCAGCGAGAGGACGAGAACGATCAGCATCATGTAGGCCGAGCCCAGGATCGCCACACCGAGGCCGGCGGCCTCGGGTCGCGTATCGGATGCGTCCGGAGCGGTGAAGAAGTCCCAGTTGAACCGCGTCGTGAGGATGCCGGCCTCTTTCAGCTCATCGGCCAGTTCCAGCTGCTCGGGCGAGGTGTTGCGGTCGAGTGCCGCGCTCTCCATGGTCACCCGGCCCTTGTAATAGCCGTCGATCCGGCCGGAGGCGAGCATGTCGAACTTGACCGTCTCGCCGATGCGCGAGGGATCGGCGAGCACGTAGCGGCGCAGGATGGCCGGGGCCTCCTTGGAGATCAGGGCAACGGCCGCTTCGGCCTCCATCTTGCTCTTGAAGCCCTTCTCGCTCATCTCCTTGGCAAGCGACCCCTCGATCAGCGGAACGTAGCCGAAGGTGGTGACCTTGGCGATCTCGGCGGGGTCGCGGTTGCCCTGCTTGTCGAGAATGCCCGGGTCCAGGTAGATGTCCATGGTGATGTAAGTCTGCCGGAAGGACGACAGGCCGTTCGTCAGGATCGAGGCCAGCAGGCCGACAAGCGCCAGCACGCCGAGGATGACCGCCAGCAGGCCGAGGCGCCGGAAGCGGTTCTCGGCCGCCTTGCGGCGAAGCGTTCGCGCGCTGGCGGCGAGCTTGGGCTTGCCGGTTGTCAGGGCGATTGCGTCGGTCATTCGTACTGCTCCCGATATTTGCGCACGACATAGAGGGCAAGCACGTTGAGCCCGAGCGTGATCACGAAGAGGGTAAGGCCGAGGGCGAAGGCGACCAGCGTTTCGGGGCTTGCGAATTCCGTGTCGCCGGTCAGCTGGCTGACGATCTTGACGGTGACGGTCGTCATCGCCTCGAACGGATTGAGATCGAGCCTGGCCGCAGCACCTGCGCCGAGGACCACGATCATCGTCTCGCCGATCGCACGGCTGGCGGCGAGCAGGATGGCGCCGACGATGCCCGGCAGGGCCGCGGGCAGGATCACCTGCTTGATGGTCTCCGACTGCGTCGCGCCGAGCGCATAGGAGCCGTCGCGCATCGACTGGGGAACGGCATTGATGATGTCGTCCGAGAGCGAGCTCACGAACGGGATGATCATGACGCCCATGACGAGGCCGGCGGTGAGGACGGAGGAGGAGGAACTGCCGAGACCGAGCGGCTGGGCAATCCAGTCGCGAAGGAAGGGGCCGACCGTGATCAGCGCAAACAGGCCGTAGACGATGGTCGGGATGCCGGCGAGGATCTCGATCGCCGGCTTGGCGAAGCTGCGCAGCGTCGGGCTGGCGTAGTCGGCGAGATAGATCGCGATCATCAGCCCGATCGGCACGGCGACGAGAAGCGCCACCAGCGAAATATAGAGCGTGCCCCAGAGAAGCGGCAGGATGCCGAGCTCCGAACCGCCCTGGAACTTCGGGTTCCAGATCGTGGAGAAGAAGAATTCCGAGGCCGGGTACATCTTGAAGAAGTTGATGGTCTCGAAGACCAGCGAGAAGACGATGCCCGCCGTCGTCAGGACGGCGATCGTCGAGGAGCCGATCAGCAGGGCGAGAACGAAGTTTTCGCTGACATTGCGGGCCCGCATCCTGGGCTGGATACGCATCAGCGACCAGGCGCCCAGTCCAAGCGCGCAGCCCAGCACCACGACGGTCATGGCGATGTGGCTGTACTTGGCGCTCTGCCGGTAGCTGACGGCCGCCTCGAACACTTCGCGCGGCGCATCGCTGCCGAGCGCGACACCCACTTCGGCGAGGCGTCCCCGGATGTTGGAGGAGTCCACCTCGCCGTTGACAAGCGCGTCCTCGTTCAGGGCGTTGCGCTCCAGCACCGCATCGAGCCCGCCGGCGATCTGGCGCACATCTGCCATGACCAGGCTTCGCGCCCCGCCCTCGGGGATTGCGGCGTCCGGTATCATGCCGGTGACGCGGCTTTCGATCGCGATCGGCTGGATGAACAGCCACACCGCCAGAATGAGGAGAGCCGGCACGGCGACGAAAAGCGCGACCGTCTGGCCGTAATAGCCCGGGAGCGAGTGGAGCCGAACTCCACTGGCCGCTGACATGGTCAGGGCGCGGCGCCGGCCAAGGACATAGCCGATCGCCGCCAGCACCAGGACGACAAGGATAATGCTACCAACGTTCATCTAGCCCGGATCCTCGGTCGAATAAGACCGGCGGCGCATTCCTTGCGCCGCCGGAGGGTGCCGCCTTACTTCAGCGGCGCCATCGGGGTGCGGTTCTTAACCGCTTCCTGCGTCTTGGCAAGCTCCGGATCGGAGACGAGGCCGTACTGCGCCAGCGGACCGTTCGGGCCGGCGATGTCGTCCGACACGAAGAACTCCACATATTCCTGGAGGCCGGGGATGACGTCGAGGTGGGCGTTCTTCACGTAGAAGTAGAGCGGACGCGATACCGGGTAGTCGCCGGAAGCAATGCTCTCGACCGTCGGCTCGACGTCGTTCATGGTCGCGACGCGCA
>JAEZHO010000013.1 GCA_023416545.1 Pseudomonadota bacterium | reverse complement strand
TGCTGACCCGCATCTACGGCACGGCCTGGGCGACGCAGGAGGAGCTCGACCAGTACCTCCACGTGCTGGCCGAGGCGGAAAAGCGCGACCACCGCAAGCTCGGCCGGGAAATGGATCTCTTCCATTTTCAGGAGGAAGGCCCCGGCGTGGTGTTCTGGCACGGCAAGGGGTGGCGGATGTTCCAGACCCTCGTCTCCTACATGCGCCGCCGTCTCGCCGGAGCCTATGAGGAGGTCAACGCGCCGCAGGTTCTGGACACCTCGCTCTGGGAGACCTCCGGTCACTGGGGCTGGTACCAGGAGAACATGTTCGCGGTGAAATCCGCCCATGCGCTGACCAATCCCGACGATCCGGAAGCCGATGACCGCGTGTTCGCGCTGAAGCCGATGAACTGCCCGGGGCACGTCCAGATCTTCAAGCATGGTCTCAAGTCCTACCGGGAATTGCCGATTCGCCTGGCGGAATTCGGTCTCGTGCATCGCTACGAACCGTCCGGCTCGCTGCACGGCCTGATGCGCGTCCGCGGCTTCACGCAGGACGACGCGCATGTGTTCTGCACCGATGAGCAGATGGCGGCGGAATGCCTCCGCATCAACGACCTGATCCTGTCCGTCTACGAGGACTTCGGCTTCAAGGAGATCGTCGTCAAGCTCTCCATCCGGCCGGAAAAGCGGGTCGGCTCGGACGATCTCTGGGATCGCGCCGAGACGGTCATGATGGATGTCCTGAAGACGATCGAGGCGCAGTCGGGCGGCCGCATCAAGACCGGCATCCTGCCGGGCGAGGGGGCCTTCTACGGTCCGAAGTTCGAGTACACGCTGAAGGACGCGATCGGTCGAGAGTGGCAGTGCGGCACGACGCAGGTCGACTTCAATCTGCCGGAGCGCTTCGGGGCCTTCTACATCGACCAGAACTCCGAGAAGCGGCAGCCGGTGATGATCCACCGCGCGATCTGCGGCTCGATGGAGCGCTTCCTCGGCATCCTGATCGAGAACTTCGCCGGTCACATGCCGCTCTGGTTCGCACCGGTGCAGGTCGTTGTCGCCACGATTACGTCCGATGCCGACGATTACGGCCGCGAAGTGGCCGAGACGCTGCGCGACGCCGGCATGGTGGTCGAGACCGACTTCCGCAACGAGAAGATCAACTACAAGATCCGCGAGCACTCGGTCACCAAGGTTCCGGTGATCATCGTCTGCGGCAAGAAGGAAGCGGAAGAGCGTTCGGTCAACATCCGCCGGCTCGGTTCGCAGGCGCAAACCTCGATGTCGCTCGCCGAGGCGCTCGATGCGCTGACCCTGGAGGCAACGCCGCCGGACCTGCTCCGCAAGGCGAAGGCGCGGAAACCTGCCGTCTGAACACGTTCAGGCCCGACCGGAAACGGGCGGGCTTGAAGATTGCTGCCGTCAGTTCCGCAATGCGGTATCGTTGAGCAGCCCCATTTCTGCGGGCTGCTCCTTCATCAGGACCTCGACATCGACGTTCTCGGCGGCCTTGACGCTGAAGGAGCGCTGATAGATGCGGTCCTTGTTCCGGGCGATCGCCAGGTAGTCGCCCTCCGCCAGCACCATGGTGGAAAAGGCGCTGACGCTCTCGTTGACGATATCGCCCGCAGCCGTGAGCACCGACCATGCGGTGTCGGCGATCGCTTCTCCGCCCGGCTGCGAGACGAGCTTCAGGGTGATTTCCGCAGCCCTGTGCTGGAGGGTGGCTTCCAGCAGCTTGCCGGCTTCCACCTGGATGTCGGCGCGGACGACGGCATTGACGTCGCCGTATTCGGAAACGACGTGATAGGTGCCGGCATTGAGGCGTACGATCGTGTCCGGGCTCACATCCGCCATCACGAGACCCCGCTCGCCGTCCTCGCGGACTTCGGAGGAATAGATCGAGAAGCGGAGACGATAGGGGGGAACGGGCGCGCCGGAGCCGGAGACCGCGTCGAAGACGACGCCGCCCGCATCGAGAACCATCACCTGGGGGGCCACCTCACCCTCGGCCGGGACCGTCAGTTTCTTGGTGACACCCGCACGTCCGAAGGCGACATTCACGAAATAGTCGCCCGGCACGAGCTGGAAAGAGGCGTCCCCACCTTCCGCACTCGCGACCAGGGGCAGCTTGCCGTCCTCGCCCGAAATGGGGCTGAAGACGCGCCAGGTCAGGCCTTCCTTGAGAACTTCCTCGCTGTTCACCAGCTTTGCCCGAAACTCGACATCCTTAGCCGCCGCAGCGTCCAATCCGGCGCCCGTGGCCGAAAAGGCGTTGAGCTTCGGCATCTTCGCAGTGCTGGTGAGCTGCTTGAATGTCTTGAAGGCTTCCTCGGCGCGTGCACCTGCGACAGGCATCACTGCAAGGGCGCCGGCAAGGGCGCAGCGGGCCGCGAGGGAAATGCCTGTCATTGACGTCAACCGGTTGACTCTTCTACTGCTAGGGCTCACTTCAAGACCAATCCTGCGGCAATTTCAAGACTTTCCTCCCTGACCGTTCCGAAAGGACGACTCAAGTATGCAAACCGACATCAAGCTTGTGGACTATCTGCGCAGCCGACACTCGACCCCGGTCGCCCAGATCGGGGAGCCCGGGCCGTCGGTTGAGGAACTGGAAGCGATTCTGGGCTTCGCGTCGCGGGTTCCGGACCATGGAAAGCTGGCGCCCTGGCGCTTCATCGTTTACCGCGGCGCGGAGCGGGCGAGGCTGGGCGACGCCTTCCTGTCCATCCTGCTGAAGCGGTCCGTCGATCTCGACGATGCGGGCCGAGACGCCGAGCGCAACCGCTTCCTGCGGGCGCCGCTCGTCGTCGGTGTGGTCAGTACCGCGGCACCCCACGTGAAAATACCGGAATGGGAGCAGGTCCTGTCGGCGGGAGCCGTCTGCCTCAATTTGCTGATGGCCGCGAATGCCCACGGCTATGTCGCCAACTGGCGCACGGAATGGATCGCCTACGACGACAATGCCCTTGCCGAACTCGGCGTGAGGCAGGGCGAGCGCGTCGCCGGCTTCATCCATATCGGCTCCAGCGACTTTCCGGTTCCCGACCGCCCGAGGCCGGAACTGGCGAGCATCGTCACCTATGCGGGGTCGGGTGAAGCCTGATGTTCTATGCGACCGATACCAATGACCACGGCCTGAAGCATGATCCGTTCAAGGCGATCGTTGCCCCGAGGCCGATCGGCTGGATCGGCACGAAGGGGCGCGACGGCTCCTGCAACCTCTCGCCCTATTCCTTCTTCAACATCGTCTCCGATGTGCCGAAGATCGTGATGTTTTCCTCGAGCGGCCGCAAACACAGTCTCCGCAATGCCGAGGAAACGGGCGTCTTCACCGCAAGCCTCGCAAGCCGCCACCTCGCCGAGCAGGTGAATGCATCCTCCGTGACGGTTCCTTATGGAACGGACGAGTTCGCCATCGCCGGCCTGTCGCCGATAATGGGGCGGCTCGTCGAGGCGCCCTATGTGAAGGAAGCATATACGGCACTCGAATGCAGGCTGACCGAGGTCATCCAGCCGCGCACCCTCGATGGTGGCCGCGCGGATTCCTTCATGGTCTTCGGGCAGGTTGTCGGCATCCACATCCGCGAGGAAATCATCCGGGACGGCGTGATCGACATGGGCATCATGCGCCCGCTCGCCCGCATGGGCTACCATGACTATTGCGACGGCGGTGCCGAAGTCTTCCAGATGACCCGTCCGCCCGCTCCATAGAGCGGGGGCTGGTTAATCGGCATGGTGAACCAATCATAAACATTTACCGGCTACCGTCTGGTCATTCGGCGATGCGCGCCACGCGCGTCCCGTAAGCCGGGGTTCGTAGTGATTATTCAGGCATTTATTCGTTGGCTCGAGACAGCCGCCGTTGGCGACAGGGCCAAGGCCGCCAATGCGCTGGCGCGCGTCTATCTCGCATCCCGCCTCAAGCCGGAACAGCAGCAGGCGGCGCTTCTGGCCATGTCGCACCTGCTCGACGATCCGGCGCCGCAGGTCCGGCTTGGCCTCGCCCGCGGACTGGCGGCGGATCCGGCCGCGCCACGTTCGATCATCCTCGCGCTTGCCGAGGATCAGCCCGAAATCGCATGCACCGTCATCGCCTGCTCGCCCGCCTTCCAGGATGCCGACCTGGTCGACCTGATCGGCCGTGGTGACGGGCTCACCCGCGGTCTGATCGCGACCAGACCTGGTCTTTCCCGTGCCGCATGCGCGGCCTTGGTGGAAGTCGGGGAGGTGGGAGATATCGTGCTTCTTCTGGAAAACGGGACGGCGGCGTTGTCTCGCGGAAGCCTGGCGCGAA
The DNA here is from genome assembly GCA_023416545.1 of Pseudomonadota bacterium. Classification (GTDB taxonomy): domain Bacteria; phylum Pseudomonadota; class Alphaproteobacteria; order Rhizobiales; family Rhizobiaceae; genus Neorhizobium. The sequence continues at coordinate 1,351 of JAEZHO010000013.1, read as the reverse complement.
CCGCCGAACGGTTCGGTCATGACGCAGAGGTCAGGCAGTTGCTGCTCGATCGGGCCGATGTCCCTGCAGAGGTTCGCCAGCGCCTTGTATCGAAGCTCGGAGAGGCGCTTGCCCAGTCCGGCCTTGTCTCAGGCGTTCTGGGCGGTCCGCGGCTGGAGCGCCTGACGGCCGAGGCGACCGAAGCGGCGACGCTCACCATTGCGGGGGCCGCATCCCGCGCCGAATTGCCGGCGCTCGTCGAATACATGCGGGGTTCGGGAAACCTGACCCCGGCGCTTCTCGTCCACGCACTCTGCACCGGGAAGGCCGATTTCCTCTCCGAGGCGATGGCGGCGCTCTCGGGACTGGACGAGCCGCGCGTGCGCGCCCTGCTGGCGAGCGGCCGGGCACCGGCCGTCCGCGCGCTCTTCCAGTCGGCAGGCCTTCACCGCGACGTGGCGACGGTCTTCGTCGCGGGCACGCTTCTCTGGCGCCAGGCAGGCATGATGGAGACGGCGGCCGGCATATGCGAGAAGCTCCTGTCGGAATGTCGTCCGCTCAGGGAAAAGTCGGCCATCGTGTCTGATCTTCTGGAGATCGTGGACCGGCTCCAGCGGTCCGAACTGCGGGCTGCGGCGCGTTCCTATGCGCTGGAAACCGCACTGGCCGCCTGACCCTCTCAGTCCCGAAGTCTCTTTGCGACCCAGGAATAACTGTCCTCGACGAGCCGGATTGGCCGATGCACCAGTGTCCGCACGCCCTCGGTGGTCGGCAGCACGGCGCGTACGCGCGAAATGGCCCTGGAGGCGAGGCTCGTCTTGGCTTCCTGGGTGAGCATGACCTGTGGCAGCGGCGCTTCCGGCTCTGTCAGGGGCGCGGCAGCAAACTCGCTCTCCTCCGGCTTCTGGCATACCGCGATCACCATCGGATAGGAGGCGTTGGCATAGTCAACCAGTTCCGCTTCGGAATCGACGCTGCACGTCTCGATCGTCGGCCAGCGCCTCTCCGAAGTGGCCACGTAGTGGCATTCGGTAGCGCTGTCGTCACACCCGAGAATGGTCAGCACGATGATGGCGGCGTTCATCTCTTCCCCCTGGTCGATGAAACTGTGGCGGGCGATCTTGGCCCAATGAAGGCGGGCTCGCCGGCGACCTGCCACTGCCTGCTCGGCTTTTTCGCCGGCCGATCGCGTCGCCCAGATCCCCGGCGCGGTCATGCTTTCTCATGCCTTCTACGCGCCCGGGAGGACGGACGCTCTCAGGGGGAGGAAATCGTCCTGATCGGCGCGACGTCCGGTTTGTAGTCGGGGTCGATGTCGGTAGGCTTCTCCTCCTCCTCCGTCGGATCGACCAGCTTCACTTCGCGGATCCAT
>JAEZHO010000006.1 GCA_023416545.1 Pseudomonadota bacterium | reverse complement strand
ATCGTCCGGGGCAAGATCGGTCGGCCAGGCGCCGGCAAGCGCCTGGTAGAGCATCCATTCGGTGGCCGGTTCCGGTGCCGCTCCATCCGGCAGGGCCGTTACGGCGGCACGGTTCATCTCCCGCCAGCGGTTCACCGCCTCCGCCCAGTGATCCGGGGCCTCGGTGATCGTGTAGAGGCGGGCGCGGGCATCCTCGCCGCGCTTGGTGTCGTGGGTGGACGTGGCCGACAGGCCATCCGGCTGACGCTCGGCCCTTGTCCGCATCTCGTCGTGGAAGCGCTGGAGCGATGCGGGATGTGGATCGGCTTCGCTGCCGACCTCGTTCAGCGCCAGGAGCCTGTGGTTGCGGAAGAACAGCGTATCCTCCAGGGATTTCGCCATGAGCGGCCCGGTGATCTGCTGGAAGCGGGTGCGGAAGAGGCGGGCTTCCTCGCGGTCGCCGCCCGTCTCGCCGGAAAGCAGGCGGTGCAGGAAGGAAAGCGCCTGCTCGTCCGGAGCGTGGGGACCCGTCCGCACCGTCTCCACGACACGGTCGAGGAGCACCTTTCCCTCGTTCGGCAGGCCCTGATCGGTCGCATAGGTGCGATAGACCGGAAAGGCGACAAGCATTTCCCGAAGCGCGTCATGCATCGCTCCGGGTTCGGCTTCCGCATCACCGTCGGCCTCAAGTAGATTCCGGGCGAGTTTCAGAAGTGTATTTACTTCTCCTTCGAAGTTGTTGTTCGCCATCAACAATTTTGCATCGCGCAGTTCTTCGAGCGGCGGCGCCGCATCCCCGGCGACGCTCCGGTATGCGGCGGTCAGCGCCTCATGCGTGCTGCCGTCCACAAGGACGTTGCCGAGCGCGGTGACGAATTCGTAGCCGGTGGTGCCGGAGACCGGCCAGTCGGCGGGGATCTGCTCCCCCTCGCCGAGGATCTTCTCGATCACGATGTAGAGGTCCGGGCCGACGGCCGCCCGCAGCCTGTCGAGATAGCCCTTCGGGTCGGCGAGGCCGTCCACATGGTCGATGCGCAGTCCGTCCACCCGGCCGTCCCGCACCAGCTCCAGCACGGTCCGGTGCGCCGCCTCGAAGACTTCCGGATCCTCGACCCGCAGGCCGACGAGGCCGGTGATCTCGAAAAAGCGCCGGTAGCTGAGATCGCGGGGCGCATCCCGCCAGGAGATCAACCGCCAGGGCTGCAGGTCGTGCAGCGCGGCAAGCTCCCGCGGCCCGGAGGCGGCCAGGACGTCCTCCTCTCGTCCCGCGTAGGAGGAGGGGGTGAGGGGATAGTGGCTGTCGTAATAGGCGATCGCCGGTTTTCCGGTTTTGGGGTCGGGCTTTACCGAAAGCTCCCCCTTTTCCAGGACCTCATCGAACGTGTCGCCGAGGAAGGGCAGTGTCAGTTTCCGGCTCCAGTCGATGTCGAAATAGCGCGCGTAGCGGCTTTCGCGCCCATGTTCCACCACGTCCCGCCACCAGCGGTTTTCCAGCGATGCGGCCATGTGGTTGGGCACGATGTCGAGGATCAGCCCGAGTTCGTACTCGCGCAGCGTATCCGACAACCTCAGGAAGCCGTCGCGGCCGCCCAGCACGGGATCGAACTCGTTTGCATCGGTGACGTCGTAGCCGTGGGTCGAGCCGTCGGTGGCGGAAAATACCGGCGAGGCATAGAGATGGCTGATGCCGAGCCGCCGGAGATAGGGAACCAGCCCGGCGGCACGTTCGAAGGTCATTCCGTTGCGGAACTGGAGGCGATAGGTCGAGGTCGGGATCGTCATCAGCGTCCTCCGGCGCTGACGGTGACGACGATGCTGTCGGGACCGAGCCGTCCGTCCGTACCCGCATCGGGGGGCAGGCGGTGGACCACGTCGCCCGGCAGGACCGGCAGCGGTTTTGCCTCCGCGCCGAGATTGATCGCCATGCCGATCTCGCCGTCGGGAAACAGCCAGGTGACGGCGACGAGCCCGTCCTCGGCCTTCACGATGCTGCCGCCCGCCTGCCTTGCCGATCCCAGCATCGGCACGATGAGCTTGCGGCGAAGCGCCAGCAGGTCGCGGACAAGATCGAGCCACTTGCGGCCTTCCGGCGATGCCACCTTGCTCCAGTCGAGCTTGCATCCGGTGAAGGTCGCCTCCGCGTTGGGATCGGGGATTTCCTCGTCCTCGTGGCCATGCCCGGCATGACCGTCGAACTCCCTCCGGCGCCCGTCGCGCACGGCCTTGGCCAGTTCGCCGTGGAAGTCGGTGAAGAACAGGAAGGGACGGGTCTCGCCGAATTCCTCGCCCATGAAGAGGAGCGGGATATGCGGCGAGAGGAGAAGCGCGGAGAGAAGAGCACCTGTCTTCTGCGGGCCGGCGAGCGTCAGCAGCCGGTCGCCGAAGGCGCGGTTGCCGACCTGGTCGTGGTTCTGGATGAAGTCGACGAAGGCGACGGGCGGCTGGCCGGTGCTCGGGACGCCGCGCTCCTCGCCCGCATGCACGGACAGTTCGCCCTGGAAGGCGAAGCCTTCGGCCAGGGATCGTGCGACGTGGCGTTCCGTCTCGCCGGCGAAGTCCCTGTAGTAGCCGTCGGTCTCGCCTGTCGCGTAGACATGGATGGCGTTGTGGAAGTCGTCGTTCCACTCGGCGGTGAAGAGAGGCACGCTGCCGTCCTCGCCGCGTTCGTGCAGCAAGGTGATGTTGCGGGCATCCTCCGTCGTCAGGTGGATGTGGCGGTCCGGGAATTCGGTCCGCAGGCGTTCGGCGATCTCGATGAGGATGTCCTTCTCTGACTTCTCGTCGCTGATCTGGTCGATGGCGTCGAAGCGCAGGCCGTCGAGCTGGAACTCGTCCAGCCAGTAGAGGGCGTTCTCGACGAAGAAGCTGCGCACAGGCGGCAGTTCGTAGGCGATCGCCGCGCCCCAGGGCGTGTGCTTTTCCGGGTGGAAGAACTCGGGCGCCAGCAGCGGCAGGTAGTTACCCTCCGGGCCGAAGTGATTGTAGACGACGTCGAGGATGACCATCATGCCGTGGCCGTGGGCGGCGTCGATGAAGGCCTTGAAATCCTCCGGCGGGCCATAGGCGCTGTGCGGCGCGTAGAGAAGCACGCCGTCATAGCCCCAGCCGCGATTGCCGCCGAACTGCGCGATCGGCATGACCTCGATCGCGGTGATGCCGAGTTCGGCCAGATGCGGCAGCTTGTCGATCGCCGCGCGGAAGGTGCCGGCCTCGGTGAATGTCCCCACATGCAGTTCGTAGATGACCGCCTCTTCCCAGGGCCGGCCGCGCCATTCGCTGTTGCGCCATTCGTAGGAGGTCGGGTCGATGACCAGCGAGGGTCCTTTGACGTCGTCCTTCTGGCCGCGGGACGCTGGGTCGGGCACGGCGGTGCCGTCGGCCAGCACGTAGGAATACTCGGCGCCGGCGGCGACTCCGACCGCCAGGAGCTCGAACCATCCGTCGGCGTCGCGGGTCATCGGTGTCTCGCTGCCGTCGAGGCGAAGCGCCACCTGCGACTGGCCGGGCGCCCACAGCCGGAACCTGACCTCGCCGACGGCGGTGTACTCGGCGCCCCAGGTGCGGGGATATGCATGGAATTCGTCTGCTGGCTCTATAGCGGAAGTCATTTGCCACCCTTCGAGAGAGAGTGCGCCAAACGAGTGAAATCGCCTCGGGTTCCGCTCCTGTCGCGGGGTCGGCGAAAGCCGCAAGAAAATTGCCATTCGCGCGCGCAATTCGCAGTTTCGCCTCACGCAACAAAATTGCTCAACCGCGTTGTCGGCCCTAGATTACCGGAAGGCCCGTTTCAAGAGGAGGAAACGCGCCTGCCCGTCGGTTCTCAGGAGGGAGAAGCGCGAATGACCGATGCCCCGAGGCTCAGTCTGCATGTTCCGGAACCGGAAGTGCGTCCGGGCAACAAGCCGGACTTTTCCCATGTCAGCATTCCCCGGGCGGGCTCCGTCCGGCGCCCGGAGATCGACGCCGATCCGGAAAGCATCCGCGATCTTGCCTTCTCCATCATCCGCGTCCTCAACCGGGAGGGGGAGGCGGTCGGCCCCTGGGCCGGTACGCTGACGACGCAGGAGCTGATGGAGGGGCTGCGGACCATGATGCTGCTGCGCGCCTTCGACCAGCGCATGCTGATGGCGCAGCGCCAGGGCAAGACCTCCTTCTACATGCAGCATTTGGGCGAGGAGGCGGTCTCCTGCGCCTTCCGGCGCGCGCTGGAACCCGGCGACATGAATTTCCCGACCTACCGGCAGGCGGGCCTCCTGATCGCCGGCGGCTATCCGCTGGTCGAGATGATGAACCAGATCTATTCCAACGACGCCGATCCGCTGAAGGGCCGGCAACTGCCGGTGATGTATTCCTCCCGGGAGCACGGCTTCTTCTCGATCTCCGGCAACCTCGCTACGCAATATGTGCAGGCCGTTGGCTGGGCCATGGCCTCGGCGATCAAGAACGATACGAAGATCGCCGCTGCGTGGATCGGCGACGGGTCGACGGCGGAGTCTGATTTCCACGCCGCGCTCGTCTTCGCCTCGACCTACCGGGCGCCCGTGATCCTCAACGTCGTCAACAACCAGTGGGCCATCTCGACCTTCCAGGGGATCGCCCGCGGGGGATCGGGAACCTTCGCCGCCCGCGGGCTCGGCTTCGGGCTGCCGTCGCTCCGGGTCGACGGCAACGACTATCTCGCCGTCCATGCGGTGGCGAAATGGGCGGCGGAACGGGCAAGGCGCAATATCGGACCGACACTCATCGAACATGTCACCTACCGCGTCGGCGCCCATTCGACCTCTGACGATCCCTCCGCCTACCGCCCGAAGGAGGAATCGGAGGCATGGCCGCTCGGCGATCCCGTCATCCGGCTGAAAAACCACCTGATCCGCATCGGCGCCTGGAGCGAGGAACGCCACACGCAGATGGAGGCGGAGATCCGCGACGCCGTGGTCGCCGCGCAGAAGGAGGCGGAGCGGCACGGCACCTTGCATGCCGGCGGGCGGCCCTCGATGCGCGACATGTTCGAGGGCGTCTATGCGGACATGCCGCCGCATCTGAGGCGCCAGCGCCAGAAGGCGGGGGTCTGAGCCATGGCGCGCATGACGATGATCGAGGCGATCCGCAGCGCAATGGACGTCGCCATGGGCCGCGACGAGGACGTCGTGGTCTACGGCGAGGATGTCGGCTATTTCGGCGGCGTCTTCCGCTGCACGCAGGGGCTCCAGCAGAAATACGGCAAGACCCGCTGCTTCGACGCGCCGATCTCGGAATCGGGCATCGTCGGCACGGCGATCGGCATGGCCGCCTACGGCCTCAAGCCCTGTATCGAAATCCAGTTCGCAGACTACATGTATCCCGCCTATGACCAGTTGACGCAGGAGGCGGCGCGGCTGCGATACCGGTCGAACGGCGACTTCACCTGCCCGATGGTGGTGCGCATGCCGACCGGAGGCGGGATTTTCGGCGGGCAGACGCACAGCCAGAGCCCGGAGGCGCTGTTCACGCATGTCTGCGGCCTGCAGGTCGTGGTGCCCTCCAACCCCTATGACGCCAAGGGGCTGCTGATCGCGGCCATCGAGAATCCCGACCCGGTGATCTTCCTGGAACCGAAGCGGCTCTATAACGGCCCCTTCGACGGCCATCACGACCGGCCGGTCATGTCCTGGGCCGGGCATTCCCTGGGCGAGGTGCCGGAGGACTATTTCGCCGTACCGCTCGGCAAGGCCGTGGTGCGGCGGGAGGGCTCTGCCGCCACCATCCTCGCCTATGGCACGATGGTGCATGTCGCCGAGGCGACGGCGGAGGAAACCGGCATCGATGCGGAGATCATCGACCTGCGGTCTCTCGTTCCGCTCGATCTGGAGACGATCCTCGCCTCGGTCAGGAAGACCGGCCGCTGCATGGTGGTGCACGAGGCGACACTGACGTCGGGCTACGGCGCCGAACTGGTCGCGCTGGTGCAGGAACATTGCTTCTACAATCTCGAGGCGCCCATCGCCCGCGTCGCCGGCTGGGACACGCCTTATCCGCATGCGCAGGAATGGGACTACTTTCCCGGGCCGGCACGGCTCGGGGAGGCGCTTCGCGACCTGATGGAGGCGTAACATGGCAACGCAGTCGATCAAGCTTCCGGACGTCGGCGAAGGCGTCGCGGAGGCGGAACTGGTGGAATGGCATGTGGACGTGGGCGATCCGGTTCGCGAGGACATGGTGCTGGCGGCGGTGATGACCGACAAGGCCACCGTCGAGATCCCGTCCCCCGTCGAGGGCGAGGTCGTGTGGCGGGGCGGCGATGTCGGCGACGTCATCGCCACCGGTACGGTCATCCTTAAGATAAGGGTCGCCGGCGAAGAGGAGAGAGAGGAGACCGCTCCCTCCGAGGAGCCTGCCCCGGACGAGGAAGAGGCGGCGGGCGTCGCTGCGCCCGACATGCCGATCGCTCCGCGCAAGCCGGATGGGGAGGGCGAGCCTCTGGAGCCGCCTGCGTCATTCTCGTCGGCACCGGCACCGGCTTCGCCATTGTCATCAGCAGCGAGCCCTTCCGGCGGCCCCCCACGCGACAAGGGCGAAAGGCCTCTGGCATCGCCGGCGGTGCGCCTCAGGGCGAGGGAGGCGGGCGTCGATCTCCGCCGGCTGTCCGGCAGCGGTCCGGCCGGGCGCATCACCCATGAGGATCTCGACGCCTTCCTGGAACAGGGTCGCGCAGCGCCCGCAAGGGTCGGGCCGCAACCCGACAACTCGATCCGGGAGATCAAGGTCGTCGGGCTTCGCCGGCGCATCGCCGAGCGCATGGCGCTGTCGAAGTCGCGCATCCCCCACATCACCTATGTGGAGGAAATCGACATGACGGCGCTGGAGGAATTGCGGGCCTGTCTCAACGGCGAGCAGAAACAGGGCCGCCCGAAGCTGACGATCCTGCCCTTCCTGATGCGGGCGATCGTCAAGGCGGTGGCCGAGCAGCCCATGGTGAATTCCCTCTATGACGACGAGGCCGGCGTGATCCGCCAGCATGGCGGCGTTCACATCGGCATCGCGGCGCAGACGCCGGCGGGACTGGTCGTTCCGGTGGTCCGGCATGTGGAGGCGAGGGACATCTTCGATTGCACCCGCGAGGTCGCCCGCCTGAGCGAGGCCGCCCGCAACGGGACCGCGCAACGCGAGGAGCTGAGCGGATCGACGATCACCGTCAGTTCGCTCGGCGCCATGGGCGGCATTGTCTCGACGCCGGTCATCAACCATCCGGAAGTCGCCGTCATCGGCGTCAACAAGATCGCCGTCCGCCCGCACTGGGACGGCACGCAGTTCGTGCCGCGCAAGATGATGAACCTGTCCTCCAGCTTCGACCACCGGGTGATCGACGGCTGGGACGCGGCCACCTTCGTCCAGCGCCTCAAGTCGCTGCTGGAAGCGCCCGCCATGATATTCGTCGAGGGATGAGATGAGGGAGATTACCTGCAAGCTCCTGGTCATCGGCGCCGGTCCGGGCGGCTATGTCTGCGCGATCCGCGCCGGGCAGCTCGGCATCGACACGATGATCGTCGAAATGAACAAGGCGGGCGGGACCTGCCTCAATGTCGGCTGCATCCCGTCCAAGGCCATCATCCACGCGGCCGACGAATATGCCGCCGCGCTCGGCATGGCTGCCGGGCGGAACGTCACGGGGATCCGCGTGGCCGATCCCGCCATCGATCTTGCAAGGACGATGGCCTGGAAGGACGGCATCACCGGGCGCCTGTCGCTGGGGGTCATCAACCTCCTGAAGAAGGCCGGCGTGAAGGCGCTCGTGGGACGCGCCCGGTTTCGCGACGGCAAGACGGTGGAAGTCGAGACGGAGACGGGGCTGCAGGTGGTCCGCTGCGAAAACGTCGTGATCGCCACCGGGTCAGCGCCGGTGGAACTGCCGGCGCTGCCCTTCGGCGGCCGCGTGATCTCCTCCACCGAGGCACTGTCGCTGACGGAGGTTCCGGAAAGCCTCGCCGTCGTCGGCGCCGGCTATATCGGCCTCGAGCTCGGGACGGCATTTGCGAAGCTCGGCGCAAGGGTGACAGTCGTCGAGGCGCAGGAGCGCATCCTCCCCCTCTACGACGCGGCGCTGACACAGCCCGTCGCAAGGCGGATCACGGCACTCGGCATCGAGGTTTTGACGCAGACAACGGTCAAGTCTCTTTCCCCCGACGGGGAGGCCCTCGTCGTGGAGGGCGGCAACCGCGAGCAGAAGATCGCCGCGGAACGCATCCTCGTCACCGTCGGCCGGCGCCCGGTGACGGAAGGCTGGGGTCGCGAGGAACTGGAACTCGACATGGAGGGCCGCTTCATCCGGATCGACGGCCAGTGCCGCACCTCCATGCGCGGGATCCATGCGATCGGCGACGTGACGGGAGAGCCGATGCTGGCGCATCGGGCGATGGCGCAGGGGGAGATGGTGGCGGAGATCATCGCCGGAAAGCCGCGAAGCTGGGACAAGGTGGCGATCCCGGCGGTGTGCTTCACCGATCCGGAAATCGTCTCCGTCGGCCTTTCCCCGGAGGAGGCAAGGCGGGCCGGGCACGAGGTGAAGATCGGCCAGTTTCCGTTCACGGCGAACGGCCGGGCGATGACGCTCGCCTCGGAGGATGGGTTCGTACGCGTGGTGGCGCGCGCGGACAACCATCTGGTTCTCGGCATCCAGGCGGTCGGCGCCGGCATTTCGGAACTGTCCGCCGCCTTTTCGCTGGCGCTCGAGATGGGAGCGCGGCTCGAGGATGTCGCCGGCACGATCTACGCCCATCCGACCCAGTCGGAAGCGTTCGCGGAGGCCTCGCTCAAGGCACTGGGCCACCCCTTGCATATCTGACCCGACCGGGGCCCCAGCGAGCCCGGGCCGGCACCGGATCAGGGACCGGGCGCCGGGCTGTCCCTGGTGCCGGATTCGCGGTCCGTCTTGTCGGTTTCCTTCTTCTGGTCCTTGCTGTCCTGGCGGGCGAGTTCGCGGTCTATGACCTCGCGGGAGCCCTCCGCCGGGTCCTGTTCCGGGTGGTCCTTCTCGTCTGACTTATGGGCTGACATGGCAGTCTCCTTCCATCTGCGCCGAACCGTCGGCGGGCCTGCTTGTTCCTAGAGTTCAAGCAGCGCGTAGGGGCGTCCGGTCGGTTTTTCGATGTGGGAGGCGACATTGTAGACGGGCGCGCCGCCGGGCGTCCTGCCCTCGTAGGTACCGCGATGGGCATGCCCGTGGACGACGGCAGAGACGGGAAAGCGGTCGATGGTTTCCGCGAGGCGCGAGGAGCCGAGGAAGGGGTAGATTTCATGGGGTTCGCCGACCACGGTCTCCGGGATCGGCGCGTAATGCAGCACGACCATTGCCCGTTCGGACCGAACCTGGCGCAGGGCGTTTTCGAGCCGCATGGTTTCCTCGACGCTCTCGGCCACCATGGCCTTGATGGCGGGCTCGCCGAAGGAGCCGAGCATGTAGCGGCCGAAGCCGCCGGCGAAGCCCTTGACGCCGGCAAAGCCGACGCCGTTGATCTCGACCGCATTGCCTTCGAGAAGCTGCACGCCGGCATCCTTGATGATCGACCTCACGTCCTCCACATGCCCGCACTCGTAGTCGTGGTTGCCGAGGACGGCGACGATCGGGATGGAGCAGGAGCGTAGGTCCGCCGCAAGGAGCTCGGCCTCCTTCGGCTTGCCGAGATCGGTCAGGTCGCCGGTCAGGACGAGAATGTCGGCCGCCTGCGAGATCTCGCTGAACAGGTCCTTGTAGGAACCGGCGCCGCTCTCCTTCACGTGCAGGTCGCCCATGGCGGCGATCTTCTGCTTGCCGTTGCCGGCCTTCTGTTTCTTCGCCGTTGCGTCCTCGTCCGTCCTTGCCACGCCAGACCTCCTTATGCCGGTTCCTGGTTCACGCCCTCGCGCCATTCGCCTTCGCCGCCGACGTCCGCAAAGCCCCATTCCTTGACGTCGATCTCGAAGTCGACGCGGCTGAACATGCGGCCGCGACATACCTTCATCTGCGGCAGCGGCAGCTGGCGCTGGGCCTGCAGGCGGTCGAGCAGTTCGTCGATCAGCCATTCGGGAACCTTGTCGCGCTCGGTGGGGTATATCCACCGGAAATTCAGGAGGTGGATGAGGAGCACCTCCCAGTGAACCTCCATGTGGTTGAGCAGCCGCTGCCAGTCGATCTGGTCGTGGGCGCGCAGGATGACGTGCACCACGTCGCCGCCGTCATAGCGGTGGCGAAGCTGTACGAAGCATTTCGACCAGATGAGCTCGGTCGGGGCGATGATGCGCACCGGGCGGCCGTTCATCTCGATCTGGCGGGCGTGCTCGAACCAGGCATCGCCGATCGGCATCGTGCCGTTGGAGGCCGCGAAGATGACGTCGAAGAAGTGCTTTCCCCGGATGACCTTGCCCAGCCAGCGGTCGTCCTCGACCTCGATCTCATAGCCCTTCGCCTTGAAGTGGGCGAGGATGCGGGCGTAGTCGCCGGCGCGGCAGAAGATGTCGAGATCCTTGGTCGGGCGGGAAATCCCGGTATAGGCACTCACCGCATAGGTCCCGGCAAGCAGGAAGGGAATGTCGGCGCGCGCCAGTTCCTCCAGCGCCTCTTCGACGAAGGCCTCCGCCTCGGCGTCGACGAGGGTCGGGGACGCCTTCACCTCGATCTGCGGCATCGTGTGGATCATGTCTCGCTGGGCCCGTTCCGGAGGCCTTCCACTGTCGGCGTCCATGGCTTTCTCCAGAGGGTTCACGGGGGAGCGCTCCTCAGCGCTCCGGCTTTTCGGCGTTCGCCAGCGAACTGATGCTGCCGTCGTCGTTCTCGATGTCCTCGCGGCCGTCGAGTTCCTCGAGGTCGGTCTTGACCAGGTAGGCGTCGATGGTGCCGAGCCTGGAGGCTTCGCGGACCGCGTCGGGATTGGCGCCCTCGTCGTTTGCGGCGTCCAGGGCCTCGTCCAGGCGTTCGCGCCGTTCCTCGTCCGCGCGGGCGGAGGCATCCTTCTCGGCTGCGGTTTTGTCCGTGGTGTCCTTGGCGTCCATGACCCTTGTCCTTTCATCGCTGTGCCGCCTTCCAACGGGAGGCGATGCGCTTGGTTCCCTTGAGACGACCCGATGACGGGCAGGAACCAAGCGCATCGCCGCAGGTTCGAGGGCGGGGCTGAAACCGAAGGAGGATCACATGCCTGCAAAATCCAAGGCACAGCAGAAGGCGGCGGGCGCCGCACTCTCCGCCAAGCGTGGCGACACCAAGAAGAGCGAACTCAAGGGCGCTTCGAAAAGCATGGAGAAATCCATGAGCGAGAAGGAGCTCAAGGACATGGCATCGACGAAGCGGAAGGGAAAGCCTGAGCACGCCTCGAAGTAGCGCCGCGCTCCCCTCGCATCTCATCGGACGTTTCCCGCCGGTTGCGCAAGCGCTGGGGCGGATAAGTGCGGTCACCGAATATGGCCGCCCCCGCGTGGACGCAATGGCCGTGTAACGAAACCGGGATATGCATTCCGGCGCGAGACGCCGCGGCGCCTCGCGAAGATCGAGGCAGACGGATCAGGAACGGAGGATCGCATGCCCCCCGAGGAACTCGACAGGACATTGACCGCCCTTCCGCTTCGGGTGGGGACCTATGTGCCGGACGACCTGCTGGAAGACTGGTTCGCGCCGGGGACCGGGATGAACCCGGTCAGCGACGAGGCGCTGAAGGCAGCGGAAGCCTACGGGCGACGCTTCGAATGCGAGTTCAAGTATTACCCCGA